>CAMDJU010000037.1 GCA_945900695.1 Bordetella parapertussis
GACTCCAGCATTGAGAGCCCCATTTTGAAGGGCAGCAGAGGCAAATTCTCTGGAATATTGTCGGGCTTCAGCACAGGCCCAGCCAATGGCAGCACCGTCACTTTCAAAAGCTCCACCAACTTTGTCAATGTGGACGACCTCACAAACGCGGGCAGCTCTTTGGCCCCCGTCATCAAAGTGGTCGAGGGTGTGGCCGGCGGTGGCGTTGCCTTGGGTGGCCTGGGCAGTTTTGCCAAGTCGGGTACTTTGAAAATTGTGGCTGCAGCACCTGGGGATCCAGACTTCCCCACTGGGGTGAAAAGCGCCAGCTATACGCTGGAAGACGGCCAAATTTTGGACATCTCTGCGGGTGTGTCCGCGGCCGATGGCGTGGTCACCTTCGATAAAACCAAGTTGGACCGCGCTGGCTACAGTTTGCTGTCGGGTGGCAATGTCACCATCAACCAAATCAAAGCAGATGGAACAGTCGCAGATTTTGCAGATGACGATGCGGTGGGCTTGAAAGTTTCGCGCAAGCTCAGCTCCTTGGAGACCATGTTTGCCAGTGACGCCATCATCAATGGCATCCCCATCGGTGCATCGCGTTTGGTCGACGACAAGTTGTCGCCGCAAAACTCGGGCAACCAAATTTCCAGCGCGATCGCCAAAGCGGCGGCGTTCAACTCAAAAACCGACGCCACTGGCGTGTTTGCCACCGTCAACCCCACCATCATGACCGGCGCATCCATGTCGGGCACGGGTGCCGTGACGGGCACGGTCAACATCAACGGGTTCACCACCCCTTGGATCCAAACTGTTTTGGACAACTCGCGGGACTCACGCATTGCCGTGGTCAACGCCATCAACTTTATTTCTGCCCAAACCGGTGTTCGGGCAGTTGATTCACTCACCGACAACAAGGGCATCACCTTGGTGGCCGACGATGGCCGCAACGTTGAAGTCGTGTTCAATACCGCCAACTCGGATGCCGACTTTTCACGCCTGAGCGGCTTGAAGCAAGGCGTTCAGTCGGGCACCTACTCGCTGGAAAGCGCGGTAGAAACACCCATCACCGTGACCACCGCCACCAATGGCCGGGTGGCCCGCTCCGGGCTGGAGTTGGCCGACTACAACAGCAAAACGCTGAGCACCGTCAACACCAAAACCCGCGCTGAAGTGGAAAATGTGGGACAAATCAAATCCTTGGGCATCGGCGACTTGATGATCAACGGGGTGGCCATACGCGCGGCTTCCCCCGCCGATGACACGCTGTCGAGTGTGCGCGCCAAAACCAGCTCCCGCGTGGCCAGTGCCATTGCCACGGCTGCGGCGATCAACGACAGCACCGAGCTGACAGGTGTCACCGCCAAGGCCATACCGGTCAAGGTCGAGGGCAGCGTCACCAGCCGTGACAAACCCATTGCCAACGGGACCTACTCTTTGTATATCAACGGGCAAAACGTGCCTGTGGAAATGAGCACCGGTCAAACCGATTCACAACGCCGCGAAGCCGTGGTCAATGCCGTGCACCAAAACGCCGGTTTGACCGGTGTGGACGCTGTTGACAACGGTGCGGGGGGCATCACGCTCACTGCCGTGGACGGTCGCAACGTGTCGATTTGGTTTGACAGCGATTTCGTCAACGCCGGCAGCTTTGGCCTGGGATTCGGCACCGGCTCCAACACCCCTCCCGGTGTGACCGGCATTGCTGGCGCCACGGTCACATCTGACGCTGGCCACACGGCTTACGCATCCATTGCGCTCGAGTCGCTCAAGGCCATCACCGTGGAGCCTGGCGACAATGGATTCACCAGCGACGGCGACTTTGTCAACCTGGGCTTCTCACAAGGCACCTTTGGTGGCGAAGTGAACGAAGCCACCAGCAAAATGTCACCCCCGCGCACCGGCCGTCTGGCTTTCCAGATTGGTGCCAACGAGGGCCAAAAGATCACCATCGACCTGGCCGACTTTGGCAAGGGTGGGCCCATCACGGGTGAGGTCACCTGGGACGCCGACTTGGACCCCATGACCCCGGGCTCACGCATTCCCGACCCGGTGCAAGGTGGCCCCAGCTTGATGGGCAAGCCCCTGACCCGCACCTTCATCAGCTCCATCGATGCGGCTCAAGATGTGCTCAAAAAGCTCGATGTGGCCATGGACAAGGTCAATCAGGTTCGCGCCACCATGGGTGCGGTGATGAACCGCTTGGACCACGTGGTCAACAACCTGACCAATGTGTCGATGAACTTGTCGGGCTCACGCAGCCAGATCGAGGACGCTGATTACGCCTCGGCCAGTACCGAATTGGCCAAGACACAGATCATGCAACAAGCGGCAACCGCGGTGCTGGCACAGGCCAACACCAGCCAACAGTCGGTCATGAAGTTGCTGCAAGGTTAACGCGGTATCCTCTGACTGGTCCATGACTTGACCCTGGAGGATGACCGTGCCAGAAAAAAACCTTGAGACGGGTGTTGGCGTTTATGTGACGGGCCCCAATTGCTGGAAGTGTCATTACTTTGCCGTGAGTTGGGACCACACCAAGCCATATGCCTGCAATTTGATGGGCTTTAAGAGCCGTCTATTGCCTGCCCTGGAAGTGCTGCGCACCGATGGGACGGCATGCCTGGGCTTTACCGAAAAACAAGCCCGCCCCAGCCCTAAGTCCGCGCCGGTGCAAGCCAATGTGAAAGTGGCCGCCAAGCCCAATGGCGCGCGCCGCAAGCTGGCTTCAACGCAAATGTGGGAAGCCTGAAGGCTTTGTCGACACAACAGCCATGTCGGCTTTTCGTCTGAATATCAAATTACGCACACATTAGATTTCATTCTTGCATTCATTTGAAATTGAAAGGGTTGCATCAGAGGTTGGCACATCCCTTGCATAACAGTCTTACCTTAATAACAGGCTGTTCAAAGTGAATGCTTCTTCTGTCAACGCCATTCAAGCCGTCTGGTTGGACCCCTTCAGTCCACTGGCCGAAGCCGATCGCGCGCAGCTCGATGCCGCTGGTATCAGCTTGCAAACTGTCTCCACCTTGGGCGATTTGCACGTGGCCTTGCGCCGTGCCCATGTGTTGATCATCCGCTTAGGTGACAACGCCGAACTCTTGGGAGAAGTGCAAACCTTGATCGGTCAATTGGGCTACCGCATGCCGGTGATTTGCCGTGTTGAGCGCCGTCGCATGGAAGTCGCCGTCGACGCCATGCGCCTGGGTGCCTTGCATGTGCTGCCCGCCGACGAATGGAACAGCGGCTTGTGGGCCGATGCCGTCTCGGCCTTGCAAGTCAAGCCCCAAACCCCACGCAGCTTTGTGTTTGTTGACCCGGTCAGCCAGCAGTTGTTGGCCTTGGCCCAACGGGTGGCACAAACCGAAGTCACCGCTTTATTGGTCGGCCCCACAGGTGCCGGCAAAGAAGTTCTGGCCCGGGTGCTGCACGAAGCTTCGCCCCGCGTCAAAGGCCCGTTTGTGGCCCTCAATTGCGCGGCCTTGCCCGAGCACTTGATTGAAGACATGTTGTTCGGCCATGAAAAGGGTGCCTTCACCGGCGCGCACAAAGAGCACAAAGGTTTGTTTGAGCAAGCCCATGGCGGCACCGTGTTTTTGGACGAAATTGGCGAAATGCCCATCCATTTGCAAGCCAAATTGTTGCGTGTGTTGCAAGAGAAAAAACTCAACCGCTTGGGTGGTGAAGCCACCATTGATCTGGATGTGCGCTTGATTGCCGCCACCAACAAAGACCTGCGCGCCGCCATCGATGCGCGTGAGTTCCGCGAAGACCTGTACTTTCGCATCAGCACCTTTCGTTTGCGCATTCAACCCTTGCGCGAGCGCATGGGCGACATCTTGCCCTTGGTGGCCCAGTCATTGGCGCGCCATGCCAAAGGCAGCGTGCCCTTGTCGGTGGAGCCCGAAGCCCAAAGCATGCTGCTGCAATACCCGTGGCCAGGCAATGTGCGCGAACTCGAAAACGTGGTCCAGCGTGCGGTTGTGCTGTGCACGGGCCGCACCATCACCCCCGCCCATTTGATGTTCGATGAATCAATCCCCTCGTTTGAAAGCGCCGCATTGCCGGCTTCGAACAGCGCAGCAACAGGTGCATCGGTCGATATGTCCACCCCGTTGTTTGCGCCCCCCACACAGCAGCCGGCAGCACCGATGGCGAGTGCATTTGGCTCCCTCAACAGTGCCGCCGCCCATGCGGTGGCCGATGTGGCCAGCGCCATGATGTCCGGGGCAGCGGCCCAGCAGCGTGCCGTCACACCGGCTTGGGCCATGCCCAGCCCATCAGACACTGACATGCCAAGCCACATGGCCCATCGCTTGGCCAGCGGAGACAACATCCAATTGCCCCTGGACGGTTTGGACCTGCAACACGCGGTCAAGGCCAGTGAGCACCAAATGATTGTGTCGGCCATCCAAACCACCGAAAGCCGTGTGGAAGCCGCCCGCAAGCTGGGCATCAGCCCCCGCACCCTGCGCTACAAGCTGGCGCAATTGCGCGAGCGCGGTATGCACCTGGCTTTTGCCGATTGAAGGGGTAAAACATGATTGATCGCACATCCGCCACCAATATCCAGTCCATGCTGCAGACCATCCGTGCCTACCAAGCGCAGGCCAGTGGACAGACCCAAAAAACCGAAGACACGGTGGCCCCCAAAGGCACACCCAGTTTCACCGACTCGGTCAAAAGCCTGATTGAAAAAGTCAATGACACCCAGGTGAAGTCGACCCGTTTGCAAGAGGCCTATCAGCGTGGCGACGACATTCCCTTGACCGATGTGGTCTTGGGTATGCAAAAGTCATCGCTGTCCTTTGAGGCCACCTTGCAGGTGCGCAACAAAGTGGTCAAAGCGTATGAAGAAATCATGAACATGCCCGTCTGAACTTAAGAGAAACCCATGGCAACAGCAACGATGAATACCGCGCTCACCGCGCCAGGCACACCTCCCGCAGCGGGCGGCAATGAAAACCCTGCACCGGCGCGCAGCAGCGAAACTGGTTTGGCGCCGGTGCGCAGCGGCGACATCACCCGCAGTGCGACCAGTACGGCGTTGACCGACCCGATGGGCATGGTGCGCGACATGATGCGCCAACCCACCGTGCGCAAGGTGCTGCCCCTGGCGGTGATTTTGCTGGTGGTGGCCGCCTTTGGTTTGGCCTCTTTGTCGATGAAGGCGCCGCCCTATCGCCCGCTGACCATGATGCTGTCAGAAGCCGACAAACAAGTGGCCTTGGAAGCCTTGAAAACGGCCGACTTCAAGCCCGAAATCGACATCAACACCGGCCAAATCACCGTGCCGGCAGCGCGCTTTCATGAAGCCAAAATGCTGATCGCCTCCAAAGGCCTGCCGCGCAACGACCAGCAGGGCATTGAGGGCCTCAAAGACATGCCCGCCATGACCACCAGCCAATTCATGGAGCAGGTGCGCTACAACAACGCCATGGAGCAAGAGCTGTCACGCAGCATTGCCCAAATTGCCGGCATCAAAAGCGCTCGGGTGCATTTGGCCTCGCCCAAACAAAGCGTTTTTGTGCGCGACCGCGTGCCCACCAAGGCATCGGTCATCATCACCCGCGCCCCCGGGCGCGCTGTATCGGCCGCCAACGTGACGGCCATCATCCAGTTGGTCTCGGCCAGCGTGCCCTATTTGGCCCCTGAAAACGTGTCGGTGGTGGATAACTTTGGCACCTTGATGAATGAAATGCTGGTCGAGCAGCCCTTGGGGCTGACATCGGCCCAGTTGCAGCAAAAGCAACAAATGGAAGACCTGTACCGCACCCGTTTGGTCCAGTTGCTCGCACCCATTGTGGGCGAGGCCAATGTGAGCGCGCAGGTCAGCATGACCCTGGACTTCAACCAAAACGAAATCACCTCCGAAGACTTTGACCAGCGCAAAGAGGGCTCCAAAACCCGCTCTGAGTTGTATGTGGAAGACCGCAACACCATGCGTGACGCGATTGGCATCCCCGGCTCGCTCAGCAATACGCCCCCCGTGCCCAACATCAACCCAGCGGCCTCGGTTGACAACAACCCCGATCCGACCAAGGGTCAATCCGAAAAAGGCGTGCAAGTCACCGCCCGCAGCACCAAAAACTATGAACTGGACCGCCAAGTTCGCCACACCAAAACCGCCATGGGCAGCGTCCAGCGCCTGGGTGTGGGTGTGCTGATCAACGAGCGCCCGATCCCAGCGGGTATGAAAGTGGAAAAGACCGCGGAAGGCGCAACCCCAACGACCATCCCCTATACCCAAGAAGAGTTGGAGCGTTTGAACCAATTGGTTCGCGGTGCCGTGGGTTTCAAAGAAGACCGTGGCGACGTGGTCACGGTGGTGTCCACCCGTTTCGAGCCGCAAGTCGACCCCGACGCCGTGCCCTGGTACAAAGACGAATCGGTCGCCGGCATGGCCAACAGCGCTGTGGTGGCCTTGCTGTTCCTGTTGTTCTTGTTCTTGGTGGTGCGCCCCATGGTGCGCAAACTCACCACACCTGATTTCGATCCCGCCATGATTGCCGCCGCTGCTGCCGATGCCGCTGCCCGTGAGGCCTCAGCCGGTGAACGACTCAAGGCCGAACGCATTGCGATGGCCGTGTCCGAAGCCGCCGCCAAAGCGGTGTCAGACAAAGCCGCCGTCGAGGCTGAAGCCGAGGCCAAAGCCAAAGAACAGGCCGCAGCCTTGGCCGCCGCACAAGAAAAAGTGGCTGAGCTCAGCGCCAAGGTAGAAACCATGGAAGAGCCGCCGCAAGAGATCGAAATCCAAGACGGCGAGAGCCTGGAAGAGATCAAGGCGCGCATGTCCAGCCTCAAGCCCAAAAAGCCCACCATTTCCGCCGATATGCTCAACACCGCCAACACCTATGACGACAAAGTGGCCCTGATCCGCATGATCGTCTCCGATGACTCCACCCGTGTGGCGGGTGTGCTCAAAAACATGATTCAATCGTGATCTGAACAAGAGACTGCAGGACTGCAACATGGCCGACGATAAAAACCCCTTGGACCGCGCCAACTGGACGCCCAAATTGCGTGCCGAAATGGAGGCCATGACCAGCACCCAACGCGCCGCCGTGCTCATGCTGTTGCTCGGCGAAGACCAAGCGGCCAACATCATCAAATACCTCAACCCCAAAGAGGTGCAAGCCCTGGGGGCGGCCATGGTGGCTGCGGCCGACCTGTCCCAAGAGGCGGTCAATGTGGTGTTGGACGAATTTGTCGAGATGCTGAAAAACCAAACCAGCTTGAGCTTGGGCAATTCCGACTATGTGGAAAAAGTCATGCGCCGCGCCCTGGGCGACGATAAAGCCAATTCGGTGCTCAACCGCATCATGCCCGGCCAAGGCACCAAGGGTTTGGATATTTTGAGCTGGATGGACGCGCGCGGCATTGCCGACATGATCCGCACCGAGCACCCACAGGTGATCGCGATCATTTTGTCCTTGCTCGATGGTGTGGTGGCGGCCGAGGTGTTGATCTTCTTGCCCGCTGAAGTGCGCCCCGAGGTGATTCAGCGCGTGGCCACCTTGGACACGGTGCAACCTGCGGCCATGGCGGAGCTGGAATCCATCATGAAGCAGCAGTTTTCTAAGAGCGCATCACAACAGTCGTCCAGCTTTGGCGGGGTGATGGCAGCGGCCAAGATCATGAACTTGACCAAGACCGAGTTGGAGTCGGCCATCATGCAAGGCTTGGGCGATATCGATCCAGACCTGATGCTCAAGATCCAAGACCAGATGTTCACCTTTGAAAACCTGGCCTCGGTGGACAACAAAGGCGTTCAGGTGCTCATGCGTGCGGTCGAACCCGATTTGCTCATGACGGCCCTCAAAGGGGCCAGCGAAGAGGTCGCCAACCGTTTCTACGACAACATGTCCGAGCGTGCCCGTGGCATGTTCAAAGACGACATGGAAGCCAAAGGCCCGGTGCGTTTGTCCGATGTGGAAGAGGCGCAAAAGAAAATCATGCGCCAAGCGCGCAAGCTGTCCGATTCGGGCGAGCTGATGCTGGGGGGTGCCGATTTTGTTTAAGCCCGACGCACTGGCGGCCAAGCACGCTTGGCAGGGCGACCCTTTGTTGTCCTCGGCGTCAAAAGATGCCGGCTTTTTGTCTGCCGATTGGACGGCTGTGCCCAAAGTCGGCTTCGAGCGCGTGGTGATTCGCCAGCTCGAGGAGCATCCGTCGGCGCGGGTGTTTGACGATTCGGTGGGTTTTGAGTTGGCTGACTACGAGCGCCGCCCCAAAGCTGCCATGCCGCCGGTGGCTGCAACGCCAGATTTCACGGTCGATGCCAAGCCACCCGCCACCCTCGACAGCGCTGCCGAATGCGACGCCGATGCTGCACCCAGCGAGGCGACCGGGTTGGCTGTTGACGATGGCGGCGCAGAAAACGCCCACCCAGATCTGTCCATTGCCCAACCACCAGAAACCAGCCCGTCGGTGCAGTCGCCCAATGAAAACGCTGGGCAGAGCCAGGCCGATGTGGCCCAGACCGATCCGGCCATGTTGGCGCAGTTGCGCGAGCAAGCTTTTCAAGAAGGCCTGGTCCAAGGATTGGCCCAGGGGCACAGCCAAGGTTTGGCCCAGGGTCAAGCCGAGGGCGAAGCGCTGGGCCGTGCCCAAGGCGAAACCGATGGTGAAGCGCGTGGCGTGGCTTTGGGTTTGCAGCAAGCCGAGCAAGATCAAGCGCCGCAAATGCAAGCCCTGAGAGAACAAATGCAAGCCCAACTCGATCCTGAATTGGCCTTGCTGCGCGAGGTGACCCAGCGCTTACAAGTGCTGGTGGAAAACCCACAAGACCTGTACGAACCCCTCAAGCGTTTGGCCTTGCATGTGGCCGAGCAATTGGTCTTGGCCGAGTTGACTTTGTCGGGCAACGCCATTGAGCGCTTGGTACAACGCTGTCTGGACGAATTGGACCTGCATGGCCAGGGCTTGGTGACCATTGAACTCAACCCCCTAGACAAAGCCCGGCTGGAAGAAAAAGCCGGCGACATGGTGAAGAACATTCAACTGCACGGGGTCGCCCAACTCAAGCCAGGCAGCGTGCGCGTATTGGCCAACGACACCCAAGTCGAAGACCTGGTGCAAACGCGTTTGCAAGGCCTGGCCAACAGCTTGTTGGGCCAGCCCGAAGCGTGGCGTGAGCAATCTTCGTTTTTCAAACAACCCCTGTCGCAACGCGACACCGAGGTGACAGACGCCGCACCGCGCGAGGTGGTGGACCCGCGCCAAGTGGTGGATGCGCGCCAGTTGGGAGACATTGAACATGGTTGACCTGGTCAATGTGTTGTTGCGCGGCTTGATGTGCATCGCCTTCATCATGTGGGTGGTGCGCCCCATGCTCATGACCTTTAGCCGGCGCGAGCTGGACCAAGCAGAAATCGAGGAAACCGCCCAAATGGCCATCACCTCGGCCTTTCAAGCCTACAGCAATAAAAACACCAACTATTACGACGACCCGCAGTTGGCGGTGTTCATGGCGCAAAACCCAGACCTGCACATCCCTACCGATGAAGAGATGGCGCAGCGCCAAAAAGCGGCATTGGAGCAAGCCCAGGCCGATGAAGCCGCCGCTCAGCTGGCCGCCGCCAATCCCGTGGCAGAGATTGTTACCACCGACAGTCCTACCGAAGGTGTGGGCGCCAGTGTTGAAGTTGCCACCGATACAGACTCCGGTGTGCAGCCGGCCCCTGCCGATGGCTTGTCCACCGACGCCACCGCAGTGGCCTTGGCAGATGTTTCCCCAGACGATGGCCCCGAGACTTTGGAGCAAATGCGCGAGCGCGTGAAGCTGGAAAACAAGCAGAAAAAACCCACCATCCCGCCCGAATTGCTGCAAAACGCCAACAGTTATGAGGACCAATTGATGGTGGTGCGCATGATCGTCGATCAAGAGCAAAGCCGGGTAGCATCGGTGATTCGCAACATGATCCAGGTGAAGTGATGGCGCGCATTGTGGAGTTTGATACCGAGGTGACCCGCAGCATGGCCCAGCTGCGTGCGCCCGAGCCGCAACGCAGCGGCACCTTGGTGCGTTTGGTCGGTCTGACGCTGGAGACCCGCGGCATCATGGCCCCTTTGGGTGCATGCTGCGAGGTGTTGGGGCGTCACGGCCACCGGGTGGAAGCCGAGGTGGTGGGCTTCAATGACAAAACATTATTTTTAATGCCCTTCAGCGAGCCCACCGGCGTGGGACCGGGAGACGTGGTGCGGGTGGTCAGCCATTCCTCCAACGTCAAGCTGGGGTCGGCCTTGTTGGGGCGCGTGATCGACGGCCGTGGCGAGCCCTTGGACGGTTTGCCCGCGCCAGATTGCCATGACACCCTGAGTTTGCTGGGACGACCACTCAATCCCATGGAGCGTGGCCCGATTGACAAGGTGCTCGATGTGGGTGTCAAGGCCATCAATGGCATGCTCACCATGGGGCGGGGTCAGCGCATTGGTTTGGTGGCGGGCTCTGGCGTTGGCAAGAGTGTGTTGCTGGGCATGCTCACACGTTTCACCAAAGCCGATGTGGTGGTGATTGGTTTGATTGGTGAGCGTGGTCGAGAAGTGCAGGCCTTCATCAGCGAATCGCTGGGCAAAGAGGGCTTGGCCAAATCGGTGGTGGTGGCATCGCCTGCCAATGTGTCGCCGGTGCTGCGCCTCAAAGCCACCCACATGACCCATGTGATTGCCGAATATTTTCGCGACCAAGGCCTGAATGTCTTGATGTTGGTCGACAGCCTCACGCGCGTGGCCCATGCACAGCGTGAAATTGGCTTGGCCATTGGCGAGCCTCCCACGGCCAAGGGATACCCGCCATCGGTGTTTGCCTTGCTGCCGAATTTGATTGAACGCGCCGGTGTGGGCCGCCACGGGGTGGGCTCGATCACCGCGATTTACACCGTGTTGGCTGAAGGCGACGATGCCTCCGACCCGATTGTGGACATTGCCCGGGCCTCCCTGGATGGCCAGGTCATGTTGTCGCGCAAATTGGCCGACGCGGCGCATTACCCCGCGATTGACTTGACCGGATCGATATCGCGGATCATGCAAAGTTTGCTGGATCCCAATGACCTCAAGCAAGCCAACCGTTTTCGCCGCATGTGGACGCTGTACCAGCAAAACCTGGACTTGATCCAGGTGGGTGCTTACGAGCGCGGCACCAACCCAGAGTTGGACGACGCCATCCGCTTGCACGATCGCATGGTGTCTTTTTTGCAGCAAGATATGCACATTGACCAAGACTATGAAAGTACGCGCACTGAACTGCGCGCATTATTGGAATCATGAAAGCCCGTGCCGCCTGGCCATTGTTGGCCCAAAAAGCCGAAGACGCTGTCAACGCTACCATGGTGGAGTTGGTGGCCTCGCGCAAACGCATTGAGCATTTGCAAGTCAGCCGCGCTCGCATGCAAAACTTGTACGAAGACTACAAGCGACGCTCGATGCAAGCGCAGGAAAAGCTGCACACCATGGTGGAGACCACCAGTTATCGCCATTACATGCTGCAACTGCAAGGGTTGGTGCAGCGGGTGGATCAGGATTTGCAATTGGCGTTTCACGACCAGCAGCAGATCAAAAGCAAATTGCTCAAAGCCGAGCAACACCTGATGCGCATGCAGTCTTTGGTGGAACGTGATTTGGAAGCCATTCGAAAGCACAACCGCGTGCAAGATCAAAAGCAAATGGACGCTTTGGGCCTGACGCTGTTTAATCTGCGCTCTTGACCCAGCCCGCTTGCAGCCAGTGCCAATGGCCCGGGTTGAAAGCCCAGGGGATCATGTGCCCTGGTGTTTGCGGTGGTAAAACTTCGGCGGTGAGGTGGTCCAGCCACTCACCCTCAGCGCCGACGGATGCCAACAGGTGTTGCGCCCAGTCGTTGTGCGCAAAGGCGCGCCCAGCATGCACCACGCCGCTGGTGCTGCGTTCAAACGCCAGTGACATGGCGCCATTGATCGCGGGCGGATGGGCACGCACACGGCCTGAGTAGGCATCGTGCACGCTGCCCCAGGGGTGGCCGCGCAGGTCATGGTGCAGTCGGCGCAAGCGCGCTTGGGCCGCATCGGTGTCGCCAAAACGATAGCGCAGTTGTCCGAGCAGATTGTCAAACCACACGCAGGCCTGTGGGTGCTGGGCCAGCAAGTCGGGCAATTGCGCGATGGCGTCGCAGCGGTGGTAGCGCAGTGCGACCCCATGCGCGCGCAAATGCTTGGCGTGTCTGGCGCGAAACCAAAGCCCGGCCAGGGGGTCGATGTCATAGGCATCAATGCGGTCAAAACGCTGCAAGAAGGCGGGCGGCATCATCCACCCCGCACTCGCGCCGATCAACAGCAAATGACGCCGTTGGGGCTGGATGCCCGCCAGATTGGCCGCCAGTAACTGCACCGTGGCTTGCCAACGGTGGCGCGATTGGTATGCATGCAGGTGCCAGTTCAGCCCACCCGTGCCACCAGCATGCCAAGCCTCGCTCAGCCAAGTCAAACCAAACGTGCGCGACTCAGTGGGCACACACCGCCTTCATGATGTTGGCCATGGGGGTGCTTGGCGGCACGCCCATCCAGTCTTGGAACACGCCCTCGCTCACCAGGACTTCGCCAGACAGTCTGGAACCACTGTGAAACGACACGGTCAAGGCCCGAACGCGTTTGTCTTTGCAGTCAAACTCCATTTGCGCCCGGGTGGACTTGAAGCTTAGGCCTTGCTTATTTTTTTGGGCGTCGCGGTAATCGAGCATGGTCCAGGCACGGCGGTGATCACCTTGGTGCTCAATGGATGAGCTGTCATAGTAATAAATACCCAAATCGTGCAAACCTGCAGAGCGCCAATTGGCCGCATGGGCCAATGTGCCCAAGAGCAGGATAGACAACAAAACAAAGTGTCTGGAACGGTTCATGCTTAGATGATAACGCTGGACCCGACATGTCAAAAAATTGGCATACCTTTGAATCATTTGGTATTCATCAAAAACCGTTTCACCTGGACACACTTCAATGCAAGCCACCGATTGGTTTCAATATGCTTTCAGCGCCGTCGTGGTTTTGGCCACCTTGGGTGCTGTGTTGTGGATTTTGGTGAAACGCAAAAATGCGTTTGCGCCCAAAGCCCAAGGCCGCAAGATTCAGCTGGTTGAAACCATGCCGTTGAGCCTCAAGCACAAGCTGATGCTGGTGCAAGTGGACAACCAAATGGTTTTGCTCAGTGTCAATCCCCAAGACATCCGCACCTTGCACGCTTGGCAGCCCCAAGCCGGCACGCAGCCCAGCGCCGCCAACCCCACTGCACCCGCCATCGATTTTCGGTCGGTGATGCAGTCCAACCTGTGAGAGCCCCATGCGCAAAAACACCTTGATCACGGTTTTGTTGTTGGTGGGCTTGTTGGTGCTCGCACCTTGGGCGCAGGCCCAAGGCATTCCCATGTTCAATGTCAGCAATGCCAAGGGCGGTCAGCAGTACAGCTTGACCTTGCAGCTGTTGGCCTTGATGACCACATTGACGCTGTTGCCGTCGATGTTGCTGATGATGACTTCGTTTGTGCGCATCATCATCGTGTTGTCGCTGCTGCGCCAAGCCCTGGGCACCGGCCAGACACCACCCAATATGGTGTTGGTGGGCTTGTCGTTGTTTCTCACCTTGTTCATCATGTCGCCGGTGTTTGACAACATTTACCAAAATGCCTTGTTGCCCTACATGAACGGCAGCATGCCATTTGAGAAGGCCCTGGCCTTGGCTGAAGCCCCGGTGCGCAACTTCATGACGATGCAAACGCGCGAAGACGACATCACGATGTTCATGCAAATTGCGCAGAAAAAAGAAGTGGTCAGTGCCGCAGAAGTGCCCTTCACCACCTTGATGCCCGCCTTCATCACCTCTGAGTTGAAAAGCGCGTTCACCATTGGTTTCATGATCTACATCCCCTTTGTGGTGATCGATTTGATTGTGGCCAGCGTGTTGATGTCGATGGGCATGATGATGCTCTCGCCCATGATCATTTCGATGCCCTTCAAGCTGATGCTGTTTGTGTTGGTGGATGGTTGGACCTTGCTGATGGGTTCATTGGCATCGAGTTTCATTTTTAAATAAGGATCGCACCATGTTGGATACCGCTTTGGTAGTGGATTTGGGCCGCCAAGCCCTGTGGATGACCATGCTCATCTCGGCGCCGATTTTGGGCATTGGCTTGCTCGTCGGTTTGACGGTGGGTATTTTTCAAGCGGCCACATCGATCAACGAGCAGACCTTGAGCTTCATCCCCAAATTGGTGGCGATGGCGGTGACCATGGCTTTGGCTGGTGGCTGGATGATCAACACCATGGTGGACTTCACCCGGGTGCTGTTTGGCCGCATCCCCACTTTGTTTGGTTGAGCGCAGACCATGAACCTGGAGATGCTCAACCTGCTGGACAAGTTTTATGCTTTGATCTGGCCGTTGTTGCGCATCACTGCTTTTTTGGCTTTTGCATCTATTTTTTCCATCCGGGCCGTCAACTTGCGCATTCGCATGGTGCTGTCCTTGGCGTTTGCTTTTTTCATTTCGATGCAAATCGACATCCCCGTCATTGACCCCCTCACGGGCCCGGGGCTGGCAGAAATTTTTAACCAAGTGTTCATTGG
>CAMDJU010000038.1 GCA_945900695.1 Bordetella parapertussis
TCAAGCTCAACCGTTGGCGCAGGTCTGACACATTGACCGCGTGTGGTTGATACAACTTCACACCAGAGTTTTGGGTGTCTTTGGTTTTGGCGTGGGCAATGGCTTCAGATAAGCCTTGCTTGATGCTGTTGAATGCTTTTCCCATGTGACGTCCTTTCACGATTACAACCAAATATGCACCAGTAAATCAACCAGCTCTGCCAACTCATTGCGCTGGGCTTTGCTGATGTTCGCACGTTCATTTTTTGCAAACAATGTCAGCAGATACAGCGGCATTTTTTCACTGTGAACGTAATAAATCACGCGCACACCTCCAGACTTGCCCTGCGCACCTCGCCCCCATCGCAGTTTTCGAATACCGCCAGTGCCCTCTACCAAATCGCCCGCTTTGGGAAGCGCAGCCAAGTAATTGATGATCTCTGAGCGCTCAGAAGCACTCAATAATTTCTCAGCACGGCGAATGTATTCGGGCAGCTCGGCAATGGTGAGCATGGGTTCAATTCTAATCCAATGGATTAATTTGACAAGACTGGCTCATGGGCTTTAGGGTTGGAGTTGAGGTTTTGTTTAGTTGTCGAAAAAGAAATTCAACTCATAGTTCACGACTATACTAAAATAATACAAAAGATCCTATTTAATAAAATCCAAATAAATTATGAATTTTAAAAATAAACATAATTTTTCACGAAACATACCGAAGAAAATTGAAAAACAAATTAGACGTGAGTCTGGTTATTCATGTGTTATTTGCGGCACTTGCCCGTATGTCTATGAACATATAGAGCCAGAATTTAAAGATGCAAAAATCCATGACCCTTCCAAGATGACTCTTTTGTGTCCGACGTGCCATTCAAAAGTAACCAATAAAGTTTTTTCAAAGGAAAGAGTTTGGGAAGCCAAAAATAATCCATGGGCATTAAAAAATGGACATACGAAATATGGTTTTGAGTTTACTGGAGAGTGTTTTTATATTGTTTTGGGAAATTTAGAAATAGTGAGCGCGGCTTTTCCACTGGTAATTAATGGTGTGCCAATTTTATCTGTCACTTATTATGAAGAAGAAAAATCAGTTGTGCTGAATGGGATTTTTTATCACGGTGAAACCGTTGTGGGCAGAATTATTGATAACGAATGGCAGGGGGTGGTTTCTGACATTGACATACAGACAGTCGCCAATAGGGTTACCCTGAGTCGAGATGGAAAGAAGGTATTTGAATTTGAACTATTTCCGCCAAATAAAATTGTCGTGACCGAAATGATGATTAATTTGAACAACAACTTGGCGGTGATTCAAACAGGGCCTGATGGTGAAAAATGGTTTATGTTGATTGGGGATATAAATAATGGTGGGGTAGCTCTAGCTGATAAGCAGAAATACTTAGTTAAAGGGTTGCATGCTATGGAGTTAAAAGGAGTTGCAAAATTGATAGAAAAACCAGGTCAGAAAATTGAGTTTATTAAAATTTAGAGATCATTCTTAACAAAATAAATGTAGTGACTCTATATAAAAGAGCCTCGAATTCTTTGGTTTATTTGTAATGTATTCCCTTCTCTACACCTACCGCCGCTGCCCCTACGCCATGCGCGCTCGCATGGCCTTGCTGCAATCGGGCGTGGCTTACCAAGCGCATGAATTGACCTCGTTGCGCGACAAGCCCGCCGCCATGCTGGCCTTGTCCCCCAAAGGCACGGTGCCGGTGTTGGTGTTGGCCGATGGCCAGGTGTTGGAGCAAAGCCTGGACATCATGCGCTGGGCTTTTGCGCAGACAGGCGACGCACAAGGCTGGTGGGCGAGGGCGCAAACGCCAGCAAATCAGTCGCTGTGGTCCATTTGTGATGCCAACTTCAAGCACCACTTGGACCGCTACAAATACCCGCAGCGTTTCAGCGATGCATTAGGTGCTGAGCACCATGCCAGCCAAGCCACAGCAGCTTTGTTCAAACCCTTGGAAGCGCAACTGCAAACAAAGCCCCATCTGGGTGGTGCCACACCTTGCGCGGCAGACATTGGCATTTTTCCGTTTGTGCGCCAGTTTGCAGCGGTCAACCCAGAATGGTTTGAGGCCTTGCCTTTGCCGGCGGTGAAAGCTTGGTTGGCGGGGTGGTTAGCGCACCCCTTGTTTGCAGCAGCGATGGTCAAAGCTTGGTGAGCAAACGGGGCGTTGGAGCCGTTTCAAGGGGCGCACCACCCGGACAAAGGGCTGGGCGTGCAGCAAATGGTCGCCCATCAAGCCGCACCCTAAAATACGCTGTGTGCTCATCCAAGGGCGCTTGACGAAAAACCTGCGGCACACAGCGTGTCTGGACCCGGCGGTAGCGTGGCTGAGGTGTCTGCGCGCAAGCGACTCTTCTCCTTCAAGAAGCCAACCCAAGCCCAATGGCTGTGGCATTCACAAAACATGAAACGCACACTTGATGTACTGGCCAGCTTGATGGCACTTGGGCTGCTCTGTGTGCCCTTGTTGCTGCTGGCATTGTTGGTGGCCATCACTTCAAAGGGGCCCGTTTTGTATTGGTCGGACCGCGTGGGCCAACACAACCGCATTTTCCGCATGCCCAAGTTGCGCACCATGCGGGTGGGCACCCCGGCGGTCGCTACCCATTTGCTGGACAACCCCCAAGCCCAGCTCACGCCCGTGGGTGGGTTTTTGCGCCGCACCAGCTTGGACGAATTGCCCCAGCTTTGGAGCATCTTCAACGGGGACATGACGTTGGTGGGCCCGCGGCCCGCCTTATTCAATCAAACCGACTTGATCGAGATGTGCACCCAAGCGGGCGTGCACCAATTGGTGCCCGGCCTGACGGGCTGGGCCCAGGTCAATGGCCGCGATGAAATCGCCTTGACCGACAAAGTCCGTTTCGACAGCGAGTACCTTCAGCGCCAATCCTTGCTTTTTGATCTTCACATCTTGTGGCTCACCGTGCGCAAAGTGGTGCGCCGCGAGGGTGTTACCCATTGAACCCATGAAACGATACAACCCCTTTTATGCCGCCGCCATGCCCACCCTGGCATTGCCCAGGGCGCTCAAGCGATTGATCGTCTTGTTGGTGGACGCCAGCTTGTGCGTGATCGCCGTCTCTTTGGCGTTTTACCTGCGGGTGGGTGAGTGGGTGTCGCTGTCCTACCACCCCGAATACAAGGCCATGACCCCAGTGTGGGTCTCATTGGCGCTGGCCGTCCCGGTGTTTGTGGCTTTTGGTTTGTACCGGGCCATTTTTCGCTATTCAGGTTGGCCCGCACTTGTCACGGTGGGCAAAGCGGTTGGCTTGTATGGTTTGGTTTTCATGGCCATCTTCACCTTGGTGGGCGTGACGGGCGTGCCCCGCACCGTGGGTTTGATACAGCCCTTGTTGGTGTTGTTTTTGGTCGGAGCATCGCGTGCTTTGGCGCGCTATTGGTTGGGTGGTTTGTATTTGTCGCAACTGAGGTTGGGGACTTTGCCCAAGGTGCTGATTTATGGCGCTGGATCGGCCGGGCGCCAATTGGCCAATGCCTTGGCCAACAGCTACGAGATGCGCGTGGTGGGCTACTTGGACGACGATGACCGTTTGCATGGCCATGTGTTGAACGGATTGGCCATTTACAGCCCGCAAGACCTGTCGGGTTTGGTGCTGTCATTGGGCATCAGCGATGTGTTGTTGGCTTTGCCAAACGCCAACCGCAAACGCCGCAATGAAATTTTGGTCTTGATGCAGCAGGCCAAGGTGTCGGTGCGCACCTTGCCCAGCGTGATGGAGTTGGCCCAAGGCAAGGTCAGCACCGCAGACCTGCGCGAACTTGATATCGATGACTTGCTGGGGCGCGACAGCGTGCCACCCAATCACATTTTGTTGGGGCGCAATGTGACCCGCAAAGTGGTGCTGGTCACCGGCGCGGGCGGCTCCATAGGCAGCGAGTTGTGTCGCCAAATCCTCAAGCTCAAGCCGCAAACCTTGTTGCTGGTGGACCAAAGCGAGTATGCGTTGTATGAAATTCATCAAGAGTTGTTGGAAAAAGTCCAAGCCTTGGGGGAGGGTGCCGTTCAATTGGTCCCCTTGCTGGCCTCGGTGCGCGACGCAGAGCGCATGCGCGAGGTCATCACCACCTGGTCGCCCGACACCATCTACCACGCTGCTGCCTACAAACACGTGCCCCTGGTGGAGCACAACCCGGCCGAAGCGCTGAAAAACAATGTTTATGGCACCCGCACCGTGGCGCAATTGGCTGCAGAACACGGTGTGTCCGATGTGGTGCTGGTCAGCACCGACAAAGCCGTGCGCCCCACCAACATCATGGGGGCCAGCAAGCGTTTGGCCGAACTGGTGTTGCAGGCCTTGGCCGCCGAGCCCAGCAAAACCACTTTCTCCATGGTGCGCTTTGGCAATGTGTTGGGCTCATCCGGTTCGGTGGTGCCCAAGTTTCGCCAGCAAATCAAGAATGGCGGCCCCATCACCTTGACCCACCCCGAAGTGACTCGGTTTTTCATGACCATCCCAGAGGCTGCGCAACTGGTGATCCAGGCTGGGGCCATGGCCAAAGGCGGTGATGTGTTCGTGCTCGACATGGGCGAGTCGGTGAAGATCATGGACTTGGCCCAGCGCATGATTGAACTCTCGGGCCTCAATGAGCGCACCGAAGCCAACCCGGATGGGGACATCGCGATTGAAATCACCGGCCTGCGCCCGGGTGAAAAGTTGTTTGAGGAGTTGCTGATCGGCAATGACCCCCAACCCACTTTGCATCCCCGCATCATGAAAGCCAGCGAAGAAAAAATGGCCTGGGCCGACTTGCAAGACAGTTTGAATGCCATGCAAGTGGCCTTGGACGTGAACGATGTGGGTGTGTTGCGGCGCATGCTGGAGCAATTGGTCAGCGGCTACCACCCCAGCGGTGAAATTGTGGATTGGGTGCACTTGGCTCAAGAGGCTGAATACGAAAAGTCCATGGTCTGATCTCGCCCCTCTGACTGCCAAACCCTCCCAAAGCCTGCCTCGTGCAGGCTTTTTTGTGCCCAAAGCAACTGCCAGATGGCGCTACTTGGTGTGGCAGTTGCGGGTTTTTCCTAGGCCCCCAGAGCTACTTTCGCGGGCTGAGATGCCACCATGGTGCACCCAAGGCGGTTACGATGGCATCCAAACTTTCCACAGGAGACAACATGCGTGAAATCAATCGGCGTTGGACGCTTTTGGCCGCCGTGGCATTGACGGTGCTGGGCGGTGTGGCCCAAGCCCAAGGCTTCCCCAACAAACCCATTCGCTTGATTTGCCCATTCCCACCGGCAGGCGCGGTGGACATTGCTTCGCGCGCCATTGCCGCTGAGCTGTCCAAAAACCTGGGTCAGCCTGTGACGGTTGAAAACCGCCCGGGTGCCGGCGGCAACATCGGTGGCGCTGAAGCCGCGCGCGCGGCGCCCGATGGTTACACCCTCTTCATGACCACCAGCGGTATCCAAGGCATCAACCCCGCGCTGTACGCCAAGATGCCCTTTGACCCCAACAAAGACCTGGTGCCGGTGGCCGCTTTGGTCTCGCTCAACAACGTGCTGGTGCTGCACCCATCGGTCAAAGCCAACAGCGTGGCCGAGGTGATTGCCTTGGCCAAGAACCCATCGCAACAAGTCAACTACGCCTCCAGTGGCAGCGGCACCAGCATCCACATGTCGGGCGAAATGTTCAAGTTCCTCACCGGCGCGAACATGCTGCACATCCCTTACAAGGGCAGCGCACCGGCGGTCAACGACTTGCTGGGCGGTCAAGTGATGATGATGTTTGACAACATCCCATCGGCCTTGCCCCACATCAAGGCGGGTAAGTTGCGCGCCTTGGCCACCACCGGTGCCAAGCGCGATCCGACCTTGCCCGATTTACCGACCATTGCCGAGGCGGGTGTGGCCAATTACGAGTCGGGCGTGTGGTTTGGTTTGTCGGTGCCCGTGGGCACGCCACCTGAGATCATTGCCAAACTCAGCGGCGAGGCCATCAAAGGCACCAAGTCGCCGGACTACATCAAGCGCATGACCGACCTGGGCTACAACATCATGGGCTATGGGCCAGCCCAAATGGCCGAGATGAACCGCGCTGAAGTCGCCCGCTGGGGCCCCATCGTCAAGGCCTCGGGCGCCAAGGCCGACTGAAATCTTGTTTTGCACCGCCCAGACGGACGCGCAACGCGCTGAAGGCTGATGGGTGGTGCAGGGCACAGCCCAATACGACCTGGCCTCAGGGCTTGGCTTGGCTTGAAGTGCTGGTGCTGGTGCTGGTGCTAGGGTCGCGCACCACCAGGCGGCGCACCACCCAAATGGACAGCAAACTGGCCGCACCGCCCACCACGGCGTTCCAACCATAGTCTTGCACCAGGCCTTTTGAATCGCGTGAAATGATCAGCCCGCCGACAAATGCGGCTGCCCCCATGGCGAGCGATTGCACGGCGCTGTTGATGGCCATGAAACTGCCGCGCACCGCTGGGTTGGCTGAAGCCCCCACCAGTGCCATGCCCGGGATCATGCGCCCGCTGAGCACCACAAACATCACCGTGTTGAGCGCAATGACCCAGGGCAAAGCCACCGGGGGCAGGTGCGTTAACACCTGCAAAGGCAGCACCACAAAAGCGGCCAAAGCGGTGAACACCCGCACCTTGCCATGTCGATCGCTGAGCCGGCCAATCCAGCGCGCGGTGAACAAGGTGGCCGCGCCACCAAACAAATAAATCAATGGCACTTGCTGCGCATTCAGTCCCACATTGGTTTGCAAGTAGATGGTGATGTAGGGAATCACCGCAAAGCCAGTGAACATCATCAAGGCAGAAAACAAGAACGCCCACCGGTGGTTCACATCCGACAGCACGCTGGCGAGCATGGCGCGAATCGCAGGCCGCTCAGGGCCCTGCAAATGGCCGCGCATGCGCGGCAACACCCGCCAAGCCACGGCGCACAGCAATAAACCAAACACGGCAATCGCCACAAACGGCATGTGCCAACTCGACCAAGCTGCGATGAACAAACTGGCTGGCACGCCCACCACCGTGGCCAGCGAAAAGGCCGACAAAATCACCGACATGGCGCGGCCCCGGCGTTCAAACGGGATCAATTCGGCCACCATGGTCTGCACCAGGGCCGAGAGCACACCGCCAAACAAGCCCGTGGCAATGCGCGCAGCCACCAGGCTGGCGTAACTCCAAGCCACGGCACAACCCAAGGTGGCGACGGAGAAAGCCACAAACAGCACCAACAGCAAACGTTTGCGGTCAAACCGGTCCACATAGGCCGACGCCACCAGGCCCGAAATGGCCGCCGCCCAGGTGTAAGACGAGACCAAAAAACCAAAGGCCGCGTCGCCAATGCCAAACTGGCGGGTGATCTGTGGCCCCAGAGGCATCATGATCATGAAGTCCACAATGTGGCTGAACTGGATGCCTGCAAGCACCCACAAAATCCATCGTTCGTTGGGGTGGGCGTTGGGGTTGTTGGACATGGGGGCGCATCATCGCACGCCACGCCGGGGCGGCAGTCTGATGAAGTTTGCGACAATGGCATTCCGCCCATCGCCCGGGTGGTGAAATTGGTAGACACAGCGGACTTAAAATCCGCCGCTTCGTTAGTAGCGGGCGTACCGGTTCGATTCCGGTCCCGGGCACCAGTGACGTTTCGGTCAGCATCACCGATGTCAAATCAACCCTCTTTCAACTGCACCGCCTGTGGCCAGTGTTGCCACAACCTGAAATTGCCCCTGGGCATCGCCGAAGCCGTGGATTGGCTGCGCCGGGGCGGGCGGGTGCAGATCATCTGCGAGGCCATTCCTTGGGTGGCCGAGCCCGACGCGGCAGACGCGGTGGCGTCGCACAAGCGGTCCATTTCGTTTGCGGCCATGAGCGGGCGCTTGCCCATCCGGGTGTTGATGTATCTGGTGGCGTCTTTTGATGGGCCGTGCCCCCAGTTGGGCGCGAACAACATGTGTGGGGTGTACTCGCACCGTCCATTGACCTGTCGCATTTACCCCGCCGAGGTCAACCCCTTTGTGGCCACTGACCCCGCCCAAAAAGCTTGCCCACCCGATGCCTGGCAAAGCGTGGTGCCCCTGATGACCGACACCTTGCACGCCGATGTCCGTGCTTTTCGCCAGCGCGCCAGGGACGAGGTTCAGCACAAGGCCTGGGTTTGCGCGCAATTGGGCATCCATTGGAGCGCCATTTACAACCAAGGCTATGCCATTCACTCGACCGATCCGGCGCCATTGTTGAGAACACTTTTGGCTTACCCTGACACACAAGCGCCACCGACCCTTGGCGATTGGACACTCACCACCCATGTGGTCGAAAACATCCAAACCTTGCAAGACATGGGTGCGCTGTGTGCGTCTGCGGCCACACTGGCGGATGGGGCTGTGGAATATGTCCGTTTTGTGTAGCGTTGGCTTGCCACATCGGTGCGTTGCCTCCCTGGGGACATATCGATCGTGGTGGTAGCATTCATGACACCTTTGCCGAAGTGTGAGTGAATGTCACTCTCACACCAGAAAGAATTCAGCCATGCCGCGATACGACCAACCCTTTGAAATCCATGTCCATGGCGACGTGCCACTGCGCGAAGAGGTGGATTTGCCTCAGTTGCATGAGGCTTTGCGCCCCCTTTGGAAGTACGCGGGTGCCAAGTCCTTGGCCGACGGCGCGGCCAGTGCTTACGAAGAAGAGCTCGGTTTGCAGTTTGACGAAGCCGAAAACCTGCTGCGCATGTGTTGGACGGTGTCCGGTGGCGAAGACTTTCGCCAAAGTTTGGATGACATGTGCATGAACTTGAACGAGTTGACCAAGGCCGGTGCATCCATTGAAGTCACCTTCTACGACACTGAATTTGACCAAGAAGACGGCCCCGAAGAGGGCGAATCGCGTGACGATTTTTTGATGCTCTTTGTCGGCCCCAGCCCGGCGGCCATCATGCAGGTGCAGCGCGACTTGTTGGTCAGCGATGTGATTCACATGATGGAGCGCCATTTTGATGGCGCTGAGCTTGGCGGCGTGGTCGCTGAAATCGACAAGCTTTTCTCGGGCCGGTTTGATGCCTTGGTCAACTCCATGCGCTTGGACCGCCCGCCCCGGGGCCCTGGCGGCAACCCCGGTCATGGTGGCCCGCGCAAGCCGCGCCACTTGCACTGAAGTGGCCCCTGCGCGCTTGGCGTCTGCGCAGCCCTAAACCCTCCATCACCTGCATGCACAGCGCGAAGGCTTTGTGGTGACAACCTCCAATATGTCTTTGAACCCCGGCGTGGGCCGGCGCGACCTGTTGGGCTGGGCCATGTACGACTTTGCCAATTCGGGCTATGCCACGGTGGTGCTCACCGCCGTGTTCTCGGCCTATTTTGTTGGGGTGGTGGCCGCCGATGCGGCTTGGGCCACCTTGGCCTGGACCTGCGTGTTGGCTGCCTCGCATGCCTTGGTCATGATCAGCCTGCCCGCTGTCAGCACCTGGGCCGATCGACATGCCGCCAAAAAACGCGCTTTGGCCATCAGCACCATGGGCTGTGTGGTGTGCACCGCCGGCCTGGCCACGGTGGGGGCGGGCGATGTGGTGTGGGCCGGTGTGTTGATTGCGCTGTCTCAATTGTTTTTTGCTTATGGCGAATCTTTGGCGGCCGCGTTTTTGCCCGAACTGGCCCCGCCCGAAGCCATGGGCCGGGTCAGCGCCTGGGGCTGGGCCTGGGGCTATCTGGGCGGCATGCTCACGCTCGGGCTGTCCTTGGCTTATGTGTTTTGGGCGCAAGGCCAAGGGCAAACGGCGGTCGACTTTGTGCCCATCACCATGCTCATCACCGCTGCGGTGTTTGCGCTGGCCAGTGGCGTCACCTTTGCGTGCTTGCGCGAACGCGCTGTCCCGCAGGCCGCAGGGGGCCACCACGCCACTGAGGGCATGGTGGCCAGATGGCGCAGCACCTGGGCTGTGCTCAATACCCAACCGGCCATGCGCTGGTTGCTGGCTTGCACGGTCGCTTACCAAGCGGGGGTGGCGGTGGCAATTGCCTTGGCCGCCATCTATGCCCAAACCGTGATGGGCTTTGAAACCACCGAAACCATGCTCATGGTGTTTGTGCTCAACATCGCTGCTGCCGTGGGGGCCTTGTTGCTGGGGCACGGGCAAGACCGTTTTGGTCACCGCCGCGCTTTGGCCCTGACCTTGGTGGTGTGGTGTGTCACCTGTTTTTGGGCCGCTGCCGCTACCGACAAATTGTCTTTCTGGGGTGCTGCCACCTTGGCGGGCCTCAGCATGGGGGCCAGCCAATCGTGCGGCCGCGCCATGGTGGGCTTGCTCACACCACCCGCGCATTTGGCGGTTTGTTTTGGCGCATGGACCTTTGCCATTCGCTTGGCCAGCATTTTGGGGCCTTTGCTCTACGGTCTGGTCACGTGGTTCAGCGGTGGCAACCAGCGCTTGGCCTTGGCCTGCACCGCCGGCTTGTTTGTGCTGGGCCTGCTGCTGCTGACCCAGGTGCGCATGCCTGAGATGGCCCGCGTCAAGCGCGGCTGAGCGAGATACCTTTGAACTCGCCGGTGGCGATGCGCTTTTGCCAGGTGTCTGGGCCGGTGATGTGGGCGCTGGTCCCGCCCGCGTCCACCGCCACGGTGACGGGCATGTCGACCACATCAAACTCATAGATGGCTTCCATGCCCAGGTCGGCAAAGCCCACCACTTTGGCGGTTTTGATCGCCTTGCTCACCAAGTAGGCCGCACCGCCCACCGCCATCAAATACGCGCTTTGGTGCTTGCGAATCGCCTCGATGGCCGCTGGGCCGCGCTCGGCTTTGCCGATCATGGCGATCAAACCGGTTTGGGCCAGCATCATCTCGGTGAACTTGTCCATGCGGGTGGCCGTGGTGGGGCCAGCGGGGCCCACGGCCTCGTCGCGCACCGGGTCCACCGGGCCCACGTAGTAAATCACCCGGTTGGTGAAGTCCACCGGCAGTTTCTCGCCCTTGGCCAGCATGTCTTGGATGCGCTTGTGCGCCGCGTCGCGCCCAGTGAGCATCTTGCCGTTGAGCAGCAGGGTTTGGCCGGGTTTCCAGCTGGCCACTTGGGCCGGTGTCAGGGTGTTCAAGTCCACACGCTGGCTTTTTTGGGTGTCGGGCTGCCACTCCACTTTGGGCCACAGGTCCAAGGAGGGCGGGTCCAGGTACACCGGACCCGAGCCATCGAGCACAAAGTGCGCGTGGCGTGTGGCCGCGCAATTGGGGATCATGGCCACCGGTTTGCTGGCCGCGTGGGTGGGGTACATCTTGATCTTCACATCCAAGACTGTGGTTAGGCCGCCCAGGCCTTGCGCGCCAATGCCCAAGGCGTTGACCTTGTCGTGCAACTCCAAGCGCAGGTCTTCGGTGGGGGTCAGCTTTTCGCCCTGGGCCGCTTTGGCTTGCAAGGCGTACATGTCCAGGTCTTCCATCAGGCTTTCTTTGGCCATCAGCATGGCTTTTTCGGCGGTGCCGCCAATGCCAATGCCGAGCATGCCCGGCGGGCACCAACCCGCGCCCATGGTGGGCACGGTTTTCAAAACCCAGTCCACCAAGCTGTCGCTGGGGTTGAGCATGATCATCTTGCTTTTGTTCTCGCTGCCGCCGCCCTTGGCCGCCACCGTGATGTCCAGCGTGTTGCCCGGCACCAATTGGGTGAAGATCACTGCGGGGGTGTTGTCTTTGGTGTTTTTGCGCTCAAAGTGGGGGTCTGCGACGATGCTGGCGCGCAAGGTGTTGTCGGGGTGGTTGTAGCCCCGGCGCACGCCTTCGTTGATGGCGTCTTCAAAGCCCGCGCTAAAGCCCTCCAAGCGCACACCCATGCCGATCTTCACAAACACATTGACGATGCCCGTGTCTTGGCAAATCGGGCGGTGGCCCATGGCGCTCATTTTGCTGTTGGTCAAAATTTGCGCCATCGCGTCCTTGGCCGCTGGGCTTTGCTCGCGTTCGTAGGCGCTGGCCAGGTGTGAGATGTAATCCGCTGGGTGGTAGTAGCTGATGTATTGCAAGGCCGCGGCCACGGATTCAATCAGGTCGTCTTGTCGGATGATGGTCATGGGATGGTTATCTTTCGAGCAGGTCAGGCACCGCTGGCAATGCAGGGAGAGGGCAGTTTACAAGAGAAGGCCGGCGGTAGTTCCTCGGCCTGCGGGCCCAAAAAGGTGTAAGCTTTCTTCAAGTCAGTGGGGTGTAAGAGCTTGCAACGACATTCCCACCCGTCGCGCCCGCAGAGGCCAATCAACAGGAGACAAAACCATGAGCGAACACGCCAGCACCCTCTATCACCCCCATCCCGATTTCGTCCAGCAAGCCCATATCTCGGGCATGGACGCCTACCACGCCCTGTGCGAAAAAGCCGACAAAGACTACCCCGGCTATTGGGCCGACTTGGCGCGCGAATACATCAGCTGGAAAAAGCCCTTCACCCAAAGCCTCAATGACACCCAAGCGCCTTTCTTTAAGTGGTTCGAAGACGGCTTGCTCAACGTGTCTTACAACTGCCTGGACCGCCACGTCGACAAAGGCCAGGGCGAGAAAACCGCCATCATTTTCGAAGCCGATGGCGGCGAGGTCACCCGCACCAGCTATGCGCAACTGCTGGCACGCACCTGCCAAATTGCCAATGCCTTGAAGTCGCTGGGCATCCGCAAGGGCGACCGCGTCATCATCTACATCTCCATGTCCATCGAGGGCGTGGCCGCCATGCAAGCGTGTGCGCGCATCGGCGCCACCCACTCGGTGGTGTTTGGCGGCTTCTCAGCGCAAAGCCTGCGTGACCGCATCGAAGACACCGGCGCCAAGATGGTCATCACCGCCGACCACCAGGTGCGCGGCGGCAAGCAACTGCCCCTGAAGTCCATCGTTGACGAAGCGCTCGCTTTGGGCGGCTGCGACAGCATCGAGCACGTGCTGGTGGTCAAGCGCTCGGGTGCCGAAGTCGCCATGGCAGCGGGCCGCGACCTGTGGATGAGCGATGTGGCTGACAAAGCGGCCACAACTTGCGAGCCCGAGTGGGTCGAGGCCGAACACCCCTTGTTTTTGCTCTACACATCGGGGTCAACGGGCAAACCCAAGGGCGTGCAACACAGCACGGCCGGATATTTGCTGCACGCCGCACTCACCACCCACTGGACCTTTGACTTGAAGCCCCATGACGTGTTTTGGTGCACCGCCGACATTGGTTGGGTCACCGGCCACACCTACATCACCTACGGACCGCTGGCCTTGGGCGGCACCGAAATCGTGTTTGAAGGCGTGCCCACTTTTCCCGATGCGGGCCGTTTTTGGAAGATGATCCAAGACCACAAGGTCAGCATTTTTTACACCGCGCCCACGGCGATCCGCTCGCTCATCAAAGCCGCTGAAGGCACGGCGTCGGTGCACCCCGCCCGTTACGACCTGAGCAGCCTGCGCTTGCTCGGCTCGGTGGGTGAACCCATCAACCCCGCCGCCTGGGAGTGGTACCACAAGCACGTGGGCGGTGGCAACTGCCCCATCGTCGACACCTTCTGGCAAACCGAAACCGGCGGCCACATGATCACCCCGCTGCCCGGTGCCACGCCCATGGTGCCCGGTTCATGCACCTTGCCCTTTCCCGGCATCCAAGCCGCCATCGTGGACGAAACCGGCAAAGACGTGCCCAACGGACAGGCCGGCATTTTGGTGGTCAAAAAACCCTGGCCCTCCATGTTGCGCACCATTTGGGGCGACCCCGAGCGCTTCAAGAAAAGCTACTACCCCGACGACTTCCAAGGCAAGTACTACTTGGCAGGCGACGGCGCCATCCGCGACGCCCAATCCGGCTACTTCACCATCACCGGGCGCATTGACGACGTGCTCAATGTGTCGGGCCACCGCATGGGCACCATGGAGATCGAGTCTGCCTTGGTGAGTTGCACCGAACTGGTGGCCGAGGCCGCTGTGGTGGGCCGCCCCGACGACACCACGGGCGAGGCCATTTGCGCCTTTGTTGTGCTCAAACGCAGCCTGCCCAGCGGCGAGGAGGGCAAAGCCATCGCCAAACAACTGCGCGACCATGTGGCCAAAGAAATCGGCCCGATTGCCAAACCCAAAGACATCCGCTTTGGCGAAAACCTGCCCAAAACCCGCTCCGGCAAAATCATGCGCCGCCTGCTGCGCTCACTGGCCAAAGGCGAGGCCATCACCCAAGACACCAGCACCTTGGAAAACCCCGCCATCCTGAGCCAGCTCGGCCAAGCCTATTGATTCAACGGGGGTCATTTAATGGGGGTCAGATTCCAATTTAAATTAATGGGGGTCA
>CAMDJU010000039.1 GCA_945900695.1 Bordetella parapertussis
GTGTAGCCCACCCGGTCGTGCAGCATGTGGGTGCTGACCTGGGTTTGGCGCAGCGGGTCCCACACGGCGATGTCGGCGTCTAAGCCCACGGCGATGCGGCCTTTGCGGTGCGACAAGCCATACATATGGGCATGGTCGGTGGCGGTCAGGGCGACAAACTTCTCCAGCGTCATGCGGCCGGTGTGCACCCCTTCAGAGTACAGCAGCGGCATGCGCAGCTCAATGCCGGGCACGCCGTTGGCCATGTCTTTGAACGTGGTTTTATCGCCTTTGGGCAGCTTGCCCGATTCGTCGTAGCGGTAGGGCGCGTGGTCAGAGCTGAACACCTGAAACGTGCCGTCAAGCAACCCCGCCCACACCGCGGCTTGAGACTCGGCGTCGCGTGGCGGCGGGCTGCAGCAAAACATGGCCCCCTCTAAACCGGGCAGGTCAATGTCGTCGGCGGTCAAAAACAGGTATTGCGGGCAGGTCTCGGCAAAGATGCGCGCGCCCAGGGTTTGGGCATGGCGGATGTGGCGCACCGCTTCGATGCCCGAGACATGCACGATCAGCACCGGCACATCGAGCAGGCGCGACAGCGCAATCACCCGGTGGGTGGCTTCGCTTTCGGCGAGCGGGTCGTGCGACACCGCATGGAACTTCGGCGCCACATGGCCGTTGTCGAGCAAGCGCTGGGCGATCCATTTGATGATGTCGTTGTTTTCGGCATGCACCATCACCAAAGCGCCTTCGCGCCCAGCGGTGTGCAACACATCGAGCATTTGGCTGTCATCGAGCTTGAGCTTGTCGTAGGTGGTGTAGACCTTGAACGAGGTGTAGCCTTTGCGGATCAGGTCGGGCAGGTCGTGCTGCAAGGCTTGGGGCGTGGGGTCCGAGACGATCAGGTGAAAGCTGTAGTCGATGACCGCTTTGGGGCCGGCGCAGGCGTGGTAATCGCTCACCACTTTGGGGAGCGCCATGCCCCGATGTTGTGCGGCAAACGGGATGATGGTGGTGTTGCCCCCAAAAGCGGCGGCCACCGTGGCCGAGTCAAAGTCGTCGGCGGTCATCACCCCATTGCTGGATATTTGCTCCACATGGCAGTGGCTGTCGATACCGCCGGGCAGCACCCAATGGCCATGGGCGTCAATGTCGCGTGCGCCCGCCGGCAAACCGGGGGCCAGGGTGTGGATGAGGCCATCGCGCACGCCCACATCCACGCGCATGCGCCCATCGGCATTCACCACAGTACCGTTGCGAATGGTCAAGTCAAATTGGGACACAGCAAACCTTTGAAATACAAATGGGACAAGGAATCATTGTGGGTCAAGTGCCAGTGGCAAATACCAGGGGTCAACCCCATGCATCTGTGTTGTGCGCATGCATGAATCGGGCCTGCAAGCGCCGCACGGATATGGGGCGGGTCATGGGGCTCACACCGGCGCCAGCTTGGCACGCGGGTCGTGGCGCGCCAGGCGGGAGAGCAAAAACTCCACCTCTTGGCGCGCGCTGGCGCTGAGCATGGCCGCCGGTTTGCGCTGGGCGTCGCTGGCCAGCAAACCGCGCCGCTGCATCACGTATTTGCGCACCGCCAGGCCTGCGCCTTGTTGCTGCTCGTAGCGCAGCAAGGGCAAATGGGCATCAAACAAGTCGTGGGCTTGATCGCGCTGTCCCGCTTGGGACAAGCGCACCACATCGCACAGCATGTCGGGGAAGCAATAGCCGGTGTTGGCGCCATCGGCACCGCGTGACATTTCAAAGTCCAGGAACAAGCCGCCGTTGCCGCACAAGATGGCAATGTGGCGCATGCTGTTGTCGGCCTCAAATTTCCGCAAGGTGCTGATCTTTTCCAGCCCTGGCCAGTCCTCGTGCTTGAGCATCACGATGGAGGGAATCTCTTGCACCATGGTGCGGATGACGTTGGGGCTCATTTGCACCGAAAACGACAGGGGGTAGTCTTGCAGCACGATGGGCACATCGGGGCCCAAGGCGTCGGCCGCTTGGCGGTAATAGTTGATCACCTGGTCATCGGTGCGCAAGGTGTTGGGCGGGCCGATCATCACGGCGGCCGCGCCTGCGGCCATCACCTCTTGGGTCAGGGCATGCATAGAGGCAAACCCCGGCGACGACACACCCACAATAACCGGCAGGCTGGGCGCGCGGCGGATCATTTGGGTGGTGATGGCCACGCTCTCGCCGTGCGACAACTTGGGGGCCTCACCCATTTGCCCCAGCACCGTCACACCGGTGGCACCGCAGGCGACATAAAAGTCGGTCAGCCGGTCCATGGATGCTGTGTCAATGCGGCCATCGGGGAGAAAGGCCGTGGGGGCGATGGGGAAAACGCCTTGGGCGGCGGGGGTCAGCAGCATGCAGTCTCCACAAATGAATTTCGATTCAGTATATCCACACCCCCATGGCCCGATGCGCGTCAGTCGGGGCATTTAAGATGGCTTCAGGAGAAAACCACCATGCTCAAAACCCACGGACGCTACGACTACTCGGCCATTTCTCGCCGCCCCGACTACAGCTGGCCTGGCGGCAAACGCCTGGCCGTGCACATTGCCTTGAATGTGGAGCACTTCGCCTTTGGAGAAGGCTTGGGCAATGACTATGCGGTGCCACATCCGGCGCCCAACAGCCGCAGCTTTGCCTGGCGCGACTATGGCAATCGGGTCGGTGCTTGGCGCTTGATGGAGCTGGCCGACGCACTCCAATTGCCGTTTGGCTTGCTCACCAACACCGAGTTGTACGACTATTGCCCCGAGATGATCCAGGCCTTCAGCGCGCGCGGAGATGAGATCGTGGGACACGGCCGCACCAACAGCGAGCGCCAAGCCGACATGCCCTTGGACCAAGAGCGCGCATGCATCCAAGAGGTGTCGCAAAAAATATTCGACCATGAAGGTGTGCGCCCCAAAGGTTGGTTGGCACCCTATATTTCGCAATCCGTAGCCTCTTTGGACCTGCTCAAAGCAGCGGGTTTTCGCTACATGATGGATTGGTCGCTGGACGACCAGCCGGTGTGGTTTCGCACCCAGCACGGGCCGATTTTGTCGGTGCCCTATGCCCACGACCTGAACGATTCGATCGAATGTGTGTCACGGCGCACCCCGTCGCAATTGTTTTGCGACAGCCTGATCGATCAATTTGACGAAATGCTGCAAGAGTCCGAGCGCCGCCCCTTGGTCATGCCCATCGTGCTGCACAGCTTCATCATGGGCCAGCCCTACCGCGTGCGCCAATTGCGCCGGGTGTTTGAGCACATCTTGCAGCACCGCGATCAGATTTGGCTCACCCGCCCCGGCGACATTTGCATCCACATTGAATCTTTGCCTGCCGGCACCGTGCCGGGCGCGCCATGAGCGCCGCGCAGCTGGGCCAAGCCTCAGCCGCACACCTGGGTGCGGCCGAGGCCGCGCGCCGCATCGCTCGAGGCGAGCTCAGCGCCCAAGCCTTGGCCGAGGCCTGTGTAGCAAGGGCCACAGCGCGCGAGGCGCAGTTGCATGCCTGGGCCCATTTGGCCCCTGAGGCGGTGATCGACCAAGCCCGTGCCCTGGACGCCCAAACCACACCCAAAGGGGTGTTGCACGGCGTGCCGGTGGCGGTCAAAGACATCTTGGACACCGCCGATATGCCCAGCCGCTATGGCTCGTCTATTTACGCCCAACACCAACCGCTGGTCGATGCGTCATGCGTGGCGCTGTCCCGTGCCGCCGGTGCCCTGGTGCTGGGCAAAACCCACACCACCGAGTTCGCCAACATCCACCCAACCATCACGGTCAACCCACACCGTGCGGGCCACACACCGGGTGGGTCGTCCAGCGGTTCGGCCGCAGCTGTGGCTGACTTTCAGGTGCCCTTGGCTTTTGCCACCCAAACCGCCGGCTCGACCATTCGCCCCGCTGCATTTTGTGGCGTGGTGGGCTACAAACCCAGCTTCAACCGCATCAACCGCGCTGGGCTGAAGTTCTCTGCTGAATCGCTCGACACCATTGGCCTGTTGGCGCGCCATGTGGAGGATGTGTCTTTGTGGGCCCAGGCCTTGATCGGCCAAGCCCCTGCCGCCATTCCCGCAGCACCCCTGCGCGTGGGCTTGCACCGCACCGCTTTGTGGGGCCAGGCCAGCGACAGTGCCCAGCAGGCCTTGATCGATGCTGCTCAGCATTTAAAAGCGGCTGGTGCCAGCGTGAGCGATGCCACTTTGGATGGCGACTTCACCACCTTGTACGAAGCCCAAGGTGTGGTGATGCGCTACGAGGCCGCGCGCGCCACAGCGTGGGAAATGGCGCACCGCCGCAGCCTATTGAGCCGTGATTTATGGCTGCGCTTCGAGCAGGGCATGGCTATACCGCATAGCCAATACCTGGACGCATTGGCCTTGACCCGCCATTGCAGCGCCAAGCTGGAGGCCACCTGGCAACACTGCGATGTGCTGCTCAGTTTGAGCGCGCCGGGCGAAGCCCCTGAGGGCCTGCACAGCACCGGCGACTCGGTGTTCAACCGCAACTGGACGCTGTTGGGCTTGCCCTGTGTGCACCTGCCCACGGCAGCCGGGCCGCATGGTTTGCCCTTGGGTGTGCAATTGATTGGCCCCTTGGGCACAGACGTGGCCCTCCTGGGTGCGGCCCTGTGGGCCGAGTCGGTGTTGGCGCCGCATTACCCCTTGCGTGACCACCTGCGCTGACAGCGCGCGGGGCTTACAGCCGACCTTGGCTGCGAATGGCCGCCAAGTACTCGGGGCTGCCCTCGGCGACAAACTGGTCGCGGGTGGTGACATAGCGGTCGGCATACAAGCGCCCCACCGGAAAGTAGTGATCCATGTTGACCCGCAGGGTTAGCGGGTCAAACACACCTTCGTGGCTGTGCAGCCACACCACTTGGCCAATGATCAATTGGCGCAGCGGGCTGATGTCGATGGTTTGGTACAGCTTGCACTCCAGCGCCACCGGTGACTCGGCGATGCGCGGTGCCGCCACCGCGCGTGAGGGCAGGGTGGTGAAGCCCACGGCGGTGGCCTCGCTCTCGTTGCTGGGGAAGTCGCGCGAGCACGCGTGCATGCGCTCGGCCGTGGCCTCGTCCACCAGGTTAACCACAAACTCACGCTGCAAGGCGATGTTGTGCGCGGTGTCCTTGGTCGCCCCACCGGGCTTGCGCTCGATGCTCAAAATCAAAATCGGCGGGTCGTCACCCATCAGGTTGAAAAAACTGAACGGCGCGGCATTCACCACGCCCGCTTCGTTCAAGCTGGTGACCAAGGCGATGGGGCGCGGCACCACCACGCTGACCAGCAGCTTGTAGCACTGGCTCGGGGCCATGGTGGAGAAGTCAAATTCCATGGGTGGGCTTTCGGTTCAGGGCAATTGCGCGGCCAGCTCAAGTTGCCACAGTTGTTGCAGCATGGCCCGTGCTGCGGTGCCGCCAATCACGGGTGCGGCCAGCTCGATGAACTTGCCGTTCAAGTCGGCATCGGTCAGCGGGTCTTCGGGGTCGCCCTTGCGGTTGGGCTGAAAAAACACATCTTCGCGCCCATCGTGGGTGACCAAGCGCACCTGCGCCGCGCGCTGGCCGGGAAAGCCCGCGTCGATTTGCGCGTCTGCGCGCAGGCTCAGGCGCTGCATCAAGCCGCGCACCTGGGCGTCGGCCAAGCGCTCGGGGGTGAAGGCGGCCAAGCGCACCGAGCCATGTACCAAGGCGCTGGCCACCACAAATGGCAGGCTAAAGCGTGCCTCGGCGGCGGTGGCCGGGTTGGGGTTGCCGGCCACATCCAAGGCCGATTGGTAGGTTTCGATGTGCACCGCGGCCAAATCCTCGGCGCGCACGCCCATGCGTTGTTGCAAGGCCAGCGCACCGTCAATCGCGGCAAAGGTGTGGCCACAGCAGGCATGGTTTTTAAACGTCATGTGCTGGATGTTGAACACCCGGCCCAGGTCGCCCAGCATGGGTTGCCAGTTGGGGCCACTGCCCATGGCCACGCCCATGCCAGCTTCGCCTTCCAAAATATCCAGCGAGCCGGTCACACCGGCGCGGGCAGCTTGCGCGGCCAGCACCCCCGCTTCGGCAGCGCGGCCAGCGTGCAAGGGCTTGGACATGGAGTCCATGCGAAAGGCTTGTTGTAAACCGGCGGCAAAGGTGCCCACCGTGGCCAGTGCGTGGGCATATGCGCTGGGCGGCAAGCGGTACAAGGTGGCGGCCGCTGCGGCCGCGCCAAAGCTGCCCACGGTACCGGTGTTGTGCCAGTGCTTGTAATGCGCCCGGCCCAAGGTGGCACCGATGCGGGTGGATATTTCGTACCCAGCCACCACCGCACGCAGCAGGTCCAAGCCCGAGGCCTGGGTCTCCTGCGCCACGGCCCAGGCCGCGGCAATGGTGGGCGCACCGGGGTGGTAAATGGCTTCGCGGTATATGTCGTCAAACTCCACCGTGTGGGCCGCCGTGCCATTGATCAAGGCGGCGGTGCGGGTGGAGGCGGCGCGGCCCAACGCCAAGCGGGCGCGGCCATGGTCCAAGTCGTCGGCCAAAGCTTGTTCAAGCAAGGTGGGCGGTTCGCACACCGCGCCGGGCAACAAGGCGGCGTACCAGTCGATGACGGCGCGCTTGGCATGGTGCAACACATCGGGGGACAGCTGCGTGGTGGACAGCTGCGCGCCATAAGCGGCCAGCGATTCAATGATGGTCATGGCGAGGATGGAACTGAGGGGTGGGGGTCTTGCGGCCAGGCGCAAATACCTGCGGGCTTTCAGGGCACAGCTTAACAAGCCTTGGCGGTCCCCTGAGAGACAGCGCGGGGCGTGCCCTGGCTGGGGTCGGGCGGGCGGCGCAAAGGGCCTTGGACAAAACCTTGTCAGAATCCAGCGCTTGACCACTGGGGTACGGCATGGATTTCAATTTTAACGAAGAGCACAGCAGCTTTGCCCAAGCGGTGCGGCGTTTTGCGCACACGGAGCTGGCACCCGGCGCATTGGCGCGTGCCCATTCACCGACCTATCCCACCGATGTGGCCAAGGCCTTGGCCCGCCAAGGTTTGCTTGGCATTGCCTTTGACGAGCGCGATGGCGGTCAAGGCGGCACCTTGATGCACGCGGTGTTGGCCATCCAAGAGGTGGCCCTGGCCTGCCCCAAAAGCGCCGACATCGTGCAAGCGGGCAACTTTGGCCCCATTCGCACCTTTGTCGAGTACGCCAGCCCGACCCAAAAGGCACGGTGGTTGCCGGGCTTGCTCAAGGGCGAAAAACTCATCTCCTTAGGCATGAGCGAGCCCGAAGCCGGTTCGGCCGTGACCGAGCTCGTCACCAGCGCCACTTTGGAGGGCGACGAGGTGGTGATCAACGGCAGCAAGGTGTTCTCCACCCACAGCCCGCATGCCTCCTTGTTTTTGATTTATGTGCGCTTTGGCCCCGGCGTGGACGGCATCGGTTCGGTGTTGATCGAGCGCGGCACGCCTGGGTTTTCCATCAGCGAGCCGTCTAACTTCATGAGTGGCGAGCAATGGTGCCAGCTGTACTTTGAAAACTGCCGCATCCCGGCCAGCCAGGTGTTGTTGGGCATTGGCGGGTTTAAAAAACAAATTGCCGGGTTCAATGTCGAGCGCTTGGGCAATGCCTCGCGCTCTTTGGCCTTGGGGCGCTACTGCTTCAATGTGGCGCGTGAACACGCCTTGATCCGCAAGCAGTTTGGCCGCCCTTTGTGTGAGTTCCAAGGCTTGCAGTGGAAATTTGCCGAAATGGCCTTGCAATTGGAGAGCGCGCAGTTGTTGCTCTACAAAGCCGCGATGGAAGGCGAGGGCGGCCTGCCCAGCGCGCACACCACGGCCATGGCCAAGTTGGCTTGCAACCAAGCCGGTTGGGCGGTGGCCAACGAGGCCATGCAGGTCATGGGCGCGACGGGTTACAGCCAAGAGACCTTGGTTGAATATTGTGTGCGCCGCACCCGGGGTTGGATGATCGCCGGGGGCTCGATCGAGATGCTGAAAAACCGCATCGCCGAAGGCGTGTTCGAGCGCACGTTTTCGCAACGCCCGCCCAAAGCTGCATGAGTGCGGCCAAACCATCGCCGGGACAAGCCCAGCCCCGATTGCAAGGCGCCGAGTTGGCGCGAGTGTTGTTATCGCCCACCAGCGTGGCGGTGGTTGGGGCGTCGGACGATGCGGGCAAAACATCGGGCCGACCGCTGACATTTTTGCGCCAAGCCGGGTTTGCGGGGCGTGTTTATCCGGTGAATCCGCGCCGCGCCCAGGTGCAGGGCGAGACCGCTTGGCCCGACCTGGCCAGCCTGCCCGAAGTGCCCGAACATGTGTTTGTCATCACCCCCACCGAGACGGTGCTCGACACGGTGCGCGAATGCGCGCGGCTGGGTGTCCGTTTGGTCACGGTGTTGGCCAGTGGGTTTTCGGAGGCAGGCCCCGAAGGCCTGGCGCGCGAACAGGCTTTGCAAGACATCGCCCGCCGCAGCGGTTTGCGCGTGCTTGGGCCCAGCAGCCTGGGCGTGGTCAACCCGCGCGCTGGCATGCCCCTCACCGCCAATGCGGCCTTTGCCGAACCCGACATGCCGGTGGGCCGCGTGATGGTGATCTCGCACAGCGGCAGCATGATTGGCGCCTTGGTCTCGCGCGGGCGTGCCCGTGGGGTGGGATTTGCCAGCTTGGTCTCGGTGGGCAACGAGGCCGATTTGAGCGTGGGCGAAATTGGCGCCGCCACCTTGGACGACCCGCAGATCGAGGGCTATGTGCTGTTCTTGGAGAGCTTGCACCACGGCCAGGCCTTGCGCGCTTTTGCCCTGGCCGCCGCTGAGCGCGGCAAGCCGGTGGTGGTCTACAAACTGGGCCGCTCCAGCGTGGCCGCCGACATGGTGCAAAGCCACACCGGCGCCCTGGCCGGTGAGGACGACATCGCCGACGCTTATTTCAAAGACAGCGGCATGGCGCGAGTGGGCATTTTGGAGTCGCTGCTCGAAGCCCAGGCATTGGCCTTGCGCTGGCCCTTGTTGGATGCCGTGCCGCCTTTGCGCCGCGTGGGTGTGGTCACCACCACCGGCGGCGGTGCGGCCATGTTGGTCGATCAATTGGGCATTCGCGGCGTGGTGGTCGAGGCGGCCAGTGCCGAGACCTTGCAGCGTTTGCATTCACAAGGTGTGTCGGTCAACCCAGGCCGGGTGCTGGACCTGACTTTGGCCGGCACCCGTTACGAAGTGATGAAAGCGGCCTTGGATGTGATGCTGTCGGCCCCCGAGTTTGACGCCGTGGTGGCGGTGGTGGGCTCATCCGCGCGCTTTCAGCCGCAATTGGCGGTGCAGCCCATCATCGACAGCGCTGCCCACAGCAAGCCCTTGGCGGCCATGATCGTCCCAGACGCGCCCCAAGCCATCGCCCAACTCACCGCCGCGCAGGTACCGTGCTTTCGCACCCCGGAGTGCTGTGCCGATGTGATCGCGGCCTTGGTGTCGCGCCGCGCCCCATCGGTGCGCGCGGCTTTGGCCGCACCTGCTCTTTTGGCGTTGGGCGAGCCCCCACGCACCGAGGCCCATGCCAACGCTTCTGTCCCTGTCTCCTGGTCAGAGCGCCAATCGCACGCTTGGCTGGCCCAGTTGGGGGTGCCGTCGGCCGCTGCGGTGGTGGTCGCGGCCGATGGGCCGGTGCCCTTGCCCCTGCCGTTTGCCTACCCGGTGGTGGTCAAGGCCTGCTCGGCCCAGTTGGCGCACAAAAGCGAACACGGTGGTGTGGTCTTGGGCGTGGCCGATGCCCAAGCCTTGCGCTTGGCCATGGAGCAGGTGAAAACCAATGTCGCCGGCCACGCGTCGCTGCCTGTCGACTTTGAAATTTTGGTGCAGCCCATGGTCAACGGGCTGGCCGAGGTGCTGCTGGGCTTCAAGCGCGACCCCGATGCGGGTGCCATCGTCATGCTGGCCGTGGGCGGCATTTGGGCCGAGGTAGTGCGCGAGCGCAGCATCCGCTTGGCCCCGGTGGAGGAAGCCCAGGCCATGGAGATGATCACCGAGTTGCGCGCCTTGAGCCCCTTGCAAGGTTTGCGCGGACAAGCCCGGGGCGACCTGGCTGCTTTGGCCCAGGCCATCAGCCGTTTTTCGCAAGCGGCGGTGTTGGCCGTGGGTGACGGCGTGATCGAGGCCGAGGTCAACCCCTTGATGGTTTTGCCCGAAGGTCAAGGCGTGTGCGCGGTGGACGCATTGGTGCTGGCCCTGGCCGCGTCCGAGCATGGGTGACAAGCCGTCCGCCGTGCCTGGGCAGGTCGGCTTATGATGCGTTGGTGGGTGGCGCGGCCGCCTTTTTATCGCAAATATTGGATTTGAGGAGATTTCATGAAGCTAATGCATTTCAATGACTTTCGCTTGGGCGTGCTCAAAGGTGATCAGGTGGTCGATGTCACCGATGTGGTGGCCAATATCCCCCACGTGGGACCGGGCGACCGCATGAACAGTTTGATCGCCCACTTTGGCGATTTCCGCGCCCGCCTGGAAGCCGCTGCGGCCTCTGGCACCGGCGTGCCGGTTGGTTCGGTGCGCATTCGCCCACCCGTACCAAAACCCACCAACATCGAGTGCATGGCGGTCAACTACATGGAAGACGGCACCCTCAAAGAGCCGTCCCCCATCAACGCTTTCCACAAGTCCCCCGGTTGCATCATCGGCCCCGGCGACACCATGGTGCTGCCCGACTTCGCCGCTTCGGTGTTTGAAGGCGAAGCTGAACTCGGCCTTGTGATTGGCAAGCCCACCAGCCGGGTGTCGGCGGCCAACGCCATGGACCATGTGTTTGGTTACATCAACTTCATCGACGGCTCGGCCCGTGGTGTGGTGCCGCCCACCAACGTGTTCTACCAAATGAAGTCGCGCGCCACCTTTGCGCCGATTGGCCCATATTTGGTGACCGCCGATGAAGTGCCCGATCCGCAAAAGCTGCAAGTCAAGCTGTGGGTCAATGGTCAGTTGAAGCAAAACTTCAACACCGACGACATGGCGCACAAGATCCCACGTTGCATCGAGTGGGTGTCGCACATCCATGACCTGGAGCCCGGCGACATCATTGCCACCGGCACCAACCACCGCGGTTTGTCGTCGTTCCAAGACGGTGACAAGATCGAGTTGGAGTGCGAAGGCATGGGCCGCTTGGCCATCAACGTGAAAGACGACCTCAAGCGCACCTGGGCGCGTGAGACCCGTTTGGAGCGCACGGAAAAAGGCCATGAAGGCCTCACGCCTCAGCTCACCGGCAAATACGCCAAGGCCTAAAGCCCCAACTGGCTTTGCGCCCCAGCGGCTCGCCCGACCTGGCCCAGCGATGGACGGTCGGGCTTTTTTATGGAAGCTCTGGGCGCGCCAGTTTCTGGCCAACTTTGAGCCCACCACGTTGGCAGGCGGTTTGTCTAAAGCGCCTGTTTTTGAAATTCATCTGAGGGGGATTGGCCATGTCAGCCACAGCACAAAACGATGGGCGGCGTTTTCCGCTTTTGAACGACCAGACCATGACACCGGCGCAGCGCGAACTCGCGGCGGCCATCCGTTCGGGCCCGCGCGCGGCGGTGGCTGGCTCAGCGGCCAACAGCGCCGACACCACCTTGGGCAGTCCGTTCAATGTGTTTTTGCGCAGCCCCGAATTGGGCGACCATTTGCAAAAAATGGGCTCCCACATCCGCTTCAAAAGCACCCTGGGCCCCAAGCTCACCGAGTTGGCGATTTTGGTCACCGCCCGTCAGTGGACGGCGCAGTACGAGTGGCACGCCCATCACCGCCTGGCCTTGCAAGCCGGCCTGGACCCGGCCATCGCAGCGGCCATTGCCCAAGGCCAACGCCCGGCGTCCATGAGTGCCGAAGAAGCTGCTATCTATGACTTTTGCCACGAGTTGCACAGCACCACGCGGGTCAGCGACGCGGCCTACCAAGGCGTGTTCAGCCGCTTTGGCGAGCAAGGCGTGATGGACTTGATCGCCACCAATGGTTACTACGTGTTGGTGGCCATGGTGCTCAATGTAGACCGCACACCCATACCTGGCGGGGCAGCCTTGCCATTGGCGCCGTTGGCCTGACAGCGTGCGGGTGGGCCATGGGCTGGCATTTGACGGCTTGCCCATGCCAGCGATCGGGCATGTCGTCCCAATTGGTTTGGTTTTGTGTTGGCTTTATTGCGGCGTCAACACGGTCAAACCTTTGAAGTATTGGCGAAAAAAACCTGCATCGGTGGCCAGCAAGGCATCGGCTTGTTGCGAGGCATGGGCGCCGATCAAAAAATCAGGGGCTACGCGCACGCGCGGGCCTTGGTTGCGGGCGTATTCGCGCATGATGCGCGCAGCCTCCATGGCCGAGGCCAGATCCATCGGGTCATGGTCAAGTTGGCAATCGGAGAGAAAGTCTCGCAGGTCATGGGCGGTGGCGAAGTAGCGGCCCAATTCAGCCACCACCACCGCGCACACGCAGGCACTGCCTTGGGCGAGGGCGGTCTCCAAGGCGGCTTGCGCCGCTGCTGCACCCGGTGCGCCTTTGACGATGTCAAACAGCACGCTGGAGTCGACCGCGGTTTTCATGGTTTTTCGGGCGTTTCTTGCCAAGGCACGTGGCGGCCGCGCAGCTCGCTCAAGGCTTCGTCGCGGGTCAGCCCGTCATCCACGGCCTTGCCCACCCAGCGGCTCAGGTCCAAAGACACCTTTTTCTCAACCACCAGACGGTTGCCGTCCAGGCTGATTTGCAATTTGCTGCCCGGTTTGAGGCCCAAGGCGTCGCGGGCCTCCTTCGGGATCACAATTTGGCCGCGCTCGGCCAGGGTGATGTCTTGGGTTTCCATGGCATACCTTTCCAAATGATGAGGTCAGTATGCTTTATTTGGTATGAAAAGACAAGTATGAATTGATTCACCCCATTGGGCTTCACCCTGACGAGGCCAGTTACACCAACAAGGTATTCACCCGCTTCACATACGCCGCCGGGTCTTCGGGCATGCCGCCTTCGGCCAGCAGGGCTTGGTCAAACACGATGTGGGCCAAATCATGGAAGTGAATTTGGCCCTCGGGCGTGTCGAGTTTTTTCACCAAGGGGTGCTCAGGGTTCACTTCCAAAATGGGCTTGCTCTCGGGCGCACTTTGGCCGGCTTGCTTCATCATGCGGGCCAGTTGCAGCGACATGCCGTCGTCTTTCACCACCAAACACGCGGGTGAGTCCACCAAACGCGAGGTGACGCGCACGTCTTCGGCCTTGTCTTTCAAAGCTTCTTTGAGTTTGGCCAGCAAGGGCTTGAAGGTTTCGGCGGCTTCTTCGGCGGCTTTCTTTTCTTCTTCGTCTTGCAGCTTGCCCAAGTCGAACGCGCCCTTGGCCACGCTTTGCAGCGGGGTGCCGTCAAACTCGTTCAAGAAGCCCAGCGCCCATTCGTCCACGCGGTCGCTCATCAGCAGCACTTCAATGCCTTTTTTGCGGAACACTTCTAGCTGGGGGCTGTTCTTGGCCGCAGCCAAGCTGTCGGCGGTGATGAAGAAGATGGCCTCTTGGCCTTCCTTCATGCGCGCCTTGTAGTCGGCAAAGCCCACGCTCACCGTGTCGGTGGTGGAGCTGGCAAAGCGCAGCAGCTTGGCGATCTTGTCTTTGTTGGCAAAGTCTTCGCCCAAACCTTCTTTCAAGACCGCGCCAAAGTCGGCGTAAAACTTCGTGAACTTGCCTGCGTCTTTTTTGTCCTCGTCGCTGGCGTCCGCTGCATGTGCGTCGTGTTTGGCCAAGTCTTCCAACATGGACAGCACGCGACGTGTGTTGCCCTCGCGGATGGCTTTCACGTCGCGGCTTTCTTGCAGCAACTCGCGGCTCACGTTCAGCGGGAGGTCGGCAGAGTCCACCACACCTTTCACAAAGCGCAGGTAAGTGGGCAGCAAAGCCTCGGCGTCGTCCATGATGAACACGCGCTTCACATACAGCTTGATACCGCCTTTTTTCTCGCGGTTCCACAAATCGAACGGCGCTTTGCTGGGCAGGTACA
>CAMDJU010000040.1 GCA_945900695.1 Bordetella parapertussis
ACAGGTCCACCCCTTTTTGCAATTGATCGGGGCCAAACATGGCGCAGCGTTTGGCGTTAGCAACCAAGGATGCGCCCGACAAGGTCAGATCCAGCCAAGGTGAAAAAAGCACAGCCCCTTGGGGCAGGGGCAATCCCAAGGCTTTCAAGTTCAGCATCAATGACAAAACCAAGCCGCCACCGGCCGAATCGCCTGCAATGACCGGGGCTTGACCTGGCCGCATCGCCAAGACGTCTTGGTATGCCGCCAGCGCATCATCCAAGGCGGCGGGAAAGGGGTGTTCGGGGACCAAGCGATAGTCGGGCACAAACACCTCAAACCCACGCCGCGCAAACGCCACGGTGATGGCACGGTGGGTCAAGGGTGAGCCCGCGACAAAGCCGCCGCCATGCAAGTACAACATGGGTGCCTGCACTGGGTTGTTGGCTTGCAGCACCCGCTCGCCTTGTGCGCCGCCACCCACCCAGGGGCTGCAAAGCACGCCGCGGGGTTGTCCAGCGGGCATTTGGTTCATCACCCGGCGCACCTGGGCCACGTCCTGGGCCGCTGCCAACTGGCGTTTGAAGCGCAATCGCAGAAAAAACGACAAGGCATGGGCTTGCCAACTAGCCATGGCCATCCCTTGAGTGCGGTCTGGGACCACGGCCGTCTTTTTTGCTGCCACGTGGGGCATTGCCCCAGCGCATCAACCATGCCAGCACGCGGGCGTGGCCCTGCGGAAAACAGCGTTGCATCACATCGAGCAGGCGTGCATCCCAACCCAGCACCAAGCGATCTTGGCCCTTTGGCAAGGCTTGCAAGATGCGCTCGGCCACTTGGGTGGCGCTGAGCTTGGGCAAACGGGCAAAACGCTTGCGCTCATGGGCCGCTTCATGGGCTGACACCCCACTGGCCATGGCACTGCTGGCAATGGCGGTGTCCACGCCACCAGGGTGCACCACCATGATGCGAACCGATGAGCCACGCAGTTCTTGCCGCAGGGCTTCGGAAAAACCACGCAGCGCAAACTTGCTGGCCGCATAAGCAGCTTGCCCCTCTGGCGCGACCAAACCAAACACGCTCGACATATTGACAATACAAGCCGCCTTTTGGACCAACAAGTGCGGCAAAAAAGCCCGCATCAAGCCCACCGCCGCACCAAAATTGACGGCCAACACGGTGTCAAACTCATCGGCACTTTGCTGGACAAACGGGCCAATGCTGGCCACACCCGCGTTGTTGATCAAAAACTGCACCGCGCCGTGCGCTTGCAATACCTGGGCAGGCAAGTTGGCCAGCGCCTGGCTGTCACGCACATCCATAGCGTGCACGCTGATGCGCACCCCTTTGTCTGCCAGTGCCAAGGCCAAAGCCTGTAGCGCATCGGCTTGCCGATCAACCAAGGCCACATGACATTGGCGCTGGACCAAGGCCCGTGCCACGGCAGCACCAATGCCCGAGGCCGCCCCCGTGATCACCGCTACTTGGCCCTGAAAAAAATCGCTCATGGTGCCAAGCTGGTCTGGGGTTGGTCCCCGGCCGTGATCGGGTTGCTGGCCATGAACTGCAACAGCAATTGGGCCAACTCAGGGCCCTTGTCTTCTTGCAAAAAATGTCCAGCGGTGCGCACGCGGGTGTGGGCTTGGCCTTGGGCACCGGGCACCGCTTCTTGAAACATCCGGTCGCCACCCCGGGTCACGGGGTCGCGGGTGCTGAACAAAGTGATGAACGGTTTTTGCCAATGCCGCAGCAAGCCCCAAGCCTGGGTATTGGCAGCGCACTCTGGGTCGGCGGGGCTGATGGGCACAAAGCTGGGGTAGGCACGCGCCGCCGTTTGGTGGGCTCGATTGGGAAAGGGTGCGTCATATGCGGCTGTTTCTGCTGCGCTCAACGGGGTCACACAACCAAAGCTCACGATGCGGCCGATCGGAAACCACGGGCTGTAACGCGCAAACCGACGCCACCAATGAAAGGCCGCTGGCACGGGCATGTCTCCGGTGGGCAAGCCGCCATTGGCCAATGCCACGCGGGCAAACCGCTCGGGCATGTGCGCCACCATGCGCAGGCCAATCAGCGAGCCCCAGTCCTGGCAAAACAAAGTCACATGGCGCAAGTCCAATTGGGCCATCCATGCGCTCATCCAGGCCACTTGGTGGGCATAGCTGTGATCCCGGGCGCGGGCCGGTTTGTCGGAACGACCGAAACCCACCAAATCAGGCACCACCACACGGCACCCGGCGTTGAGCAATGGCGGAATCATTTTTCGGTACAAGTACGACCAAGTGGGCTCGCCATGCATGAGCAACACCAGCGGCCCGTCGTGCGGCCCTTCGTCAATATGGGCCACGCGCAACCCACCCACCTCGCTGTAATGTGGTGGGTAAGCAAAGTCGGCCAAGCCCTGAAAGCAATGATCAGGCGTGCGCAATACCTGTGCGGGGGTGGGCGGCATGGCTGGCGCTGGAAAGCTCACAGGCGATTCCCCCAGTTGATGGTGGTGCTGCCTGAGGGCAAGGAGACGAAGTCGCCATCCACTCCCACTTTGATGGGGCCCTTGAAGATGTCACGGGCACGCCCAAGAAAAACCTTTTCCATACCGGGCAAGGGTGGCAAGGTCGGCACGATGTGGTTGAGCACCAAAAAACGCACCTGCGCGTCGCGCGCCGTTTGCGCCGCCTCTTCGGGTGTGGCGTGGTAATCCAGTACATCGTTCATCAACTTGGCCACCACGGGCTTGCCGCTTTGCAGTGCCACATCACTGAGCAAGCGCACCAAGCCGGGCGACAAGGCCTCATGCACCAAAACGTCCACCCCCTTGGATTGGGCCAATACCTGATCGTTGGCCGTGGTGTCACCGCTGAGCACCACGGTGCGGTCTTTGTAGCGAATGCGGTAGCCCACGGCCGGGTGGATGGGTGCATGGTTCACCGCAAAGGCGACGACTTCCAAGTCGCCTTCTTTGAGCACCGTGACAGTGCCTTTTTCAGGCAAGGCATAGGGCACAGGGGTAGCACCAAAACCAGCTGCGGGCAGCCATTTGTCGCCATGGTGTTCGACCCGGTAACCCTGGTCTTGCCGGTATGCCTGATCAAAACCGTGAACCACTTCGGCCACACCCAAAGGCCCGTGCACCGGCAAAGGCTTGGCATGCCCACCTTGTAACCAGCGTTGCAGCATCAACTCGCCCAAACCACCGATGTGATCGGAGTGGAAATGGGTCAACAACACCGCTTCGATGTCACCCAACCAAAAACCCATTCGGCCGATCTGGCGCGCGCTGGCGGTGCCTGCGTCAAACACCAGCAGGCGCTGGCCCGCCACCACCAAGGTACAAGGGCCAGAGCGCAAATCATCGGGAAAGGGCGAGCCCGCACCGCACAAACCCACATGCAAACCATCGGGCAAGTCGCGGATGGCATTGGCATTCATTTCGTGGGTGGCCACGCGTCTGGCCACCTCCAGAGCGATGGGGCCTTGGAACCACCACAACGCGACAGCACTGATTCCTACCAACAGCAATAGCCAAGTGACAAGCGGGCGTTTGAACATGGTTGATCCAGTCTCCAGTGGCCCCTGTCAGGTCAACCCAACGAACAAGGGTCGAAACAGACAAAAGCTGGCAAAGTCTTAAAAGTATAGCGCAACAATACACATGTGTATTGTTGTGTCAACGCCCCCCTGTTTCACGGGGTTTGGCAAACAAGCGCGCCACACACCCCATGCTGCACCAATACAAATCGCGCCCCCAACCCACGCTGGGGAACACCACCCCTTGCATCAACCCCCCGATGCGTTGGCGCGCCTTTTCTGCGCCGGTCGCGATGTCCAACACCACCACTTCCTCACCCCAGCGGCGGTGGTCGTTGACCACCAATTCGCCAGTTTTCGGATACAACAACATGTGGCTGGCACAGCCCCATTGGTTTTTGGCCCACAAGGGCGTGAGGTCTTGCCCGTTTTGCCCCATGCGCCATGCGCGCAAGCAGGCATTGGCAGAGTCAAAGCCCACCACCAAGCGGCGTGACACATCCACCAAGGGCGGATTGGTCACGCTGCCCCCGGGCAAACCACACACCTCGGTGGCCTGGTGTGCATGGGCATCGGTCAGAGAAACCCGCAGCAGGCGATTCGGCGTGGGAACAACACCCGCGCCACGCATGGTGTAGCGGTAGCGGTGCAGTCCGTTGTCCATGAACCAAGCTTCATCTTCGGCCAGCACCATGTCCCAACCAAAGCTTTGTGGGCCATGGCCGATGTAGTTCCATTGCCAATCGGGATCGGCTTGCAATGCGTTGAGCGCCGGATCCCAGTGGTAGCGCCACACCGTGGTGAGGCCCACCACGTACACCGTGTTGCCCCGCGCACTCAAACGCGCCACAGAAGGCTCGGGCAGCTGCACATCGGGTGCCACGGCTTGCAAGGTGTCCGCATCCAGCACCCGGATGTGGGCAGCGGTTTTTTGCGACAGGTTTTTGGTCACGATCAAACCGTTGTCCAACACCACAAAGGAGTTGTAAGGCTCATCCACGGGCAAACGGGCCTGCGCCAAAGGTTGGCAATGTCGATCCAAGCGGTGTATGTAGCGCCCGTAGACGACATACAAAAACCCATTGCGGTGCAGCGCCATGCCACCCGGCCACATGGGCCCACCCGCCAGCCGCGGTGAGGCCGCGATGGTGCGCAAGCTCAATGGGTCAATGCGCTCCACACAGGCCGTGGTGGGCAGCCCGAGGTGTGCTCGCAGCACCGAATGGGTGAGCAAAAAAACCTCACCCGGCGCACCCAACACAACCATGGTGGACACACAGGTCCGGCGCACCACAGCGCCCAGGCCTTCGGCATCGGTCAAACCCAAAGTGGCCTGCACCGGCGCTGTTTGCAAGCGCTGTGGCCCACCATCCTCTGCTGGCCAGGGGCTTGGAAAGTAACCGGCATTCATGCCCGGTGCAAATGCTGGCGCCTGCGCCAATACCACCCACCCAAAACCACAACCAGAAAGGCCAATACCGGCCACTTCAGCCGATCGACATACACATTGAAAAAAGCATTGACCTGCACTTGCCACAGGGGCTCGTAGCCTTCCGGCATGGGCAAGACGCCATTAGCCTGGGCATAGGCGGCGTATTGCGCTTGCATCTGCGCAAATGCTTCGGGCATGCGGTCTTTCAAGTCTTGGGTCTCGCCCGGGTCGTTGACGATGTCGTACAAATGCCATTGACCGTCCCCGATCGGTGGGATGTTTTTGATCAACTTCAAATCGCCTTTGAACAAGGCTTGGTTGCCCGACAACTCGTAGCCAATCGGTTCATCGACAGGGTAAACGCGCTCGCTGTGCCCGTACAGCACAGGCAAAAGGCTGCGCCCGGTCATGGGCTCGATGGTCTGGCCTTGGTATTGGGTACCGGGTTGTGGCACCCCGGCCAAAGCCAACAAGGTGGGTGCCACATCATTGACGTGGCTAAAGGACGGGTGAATGCGGTTGCGCTGCATGCCCGGCACGCCTGAGACGATCATGGGAACGCGGATGCCGCCCTCGCCGGAATAAAACTTATAGGTGCTCAAAGGTGAGGCCACGGCGCTGGCCCAACTCGGCCCAATCACCGTGTAGGCCCCCTTGGCACCGAGCTGATCGATACCGCGCTGGTATTGCCAGTCCAGCCACAAGCGACCGCTGAGCACGGCGTATGGGTCGGAGGCCTCGGCACCGTTGTCAGACAAAAACACAAACACGGTGTTGTCGTATTGCCCGGTTTGTTTCAGGTGTTCAACAAATCGCCCAATGTGATGGTCCATGGCCTCGGCCATGGCGGCATAAACCTCCATCTTGCGTTCTTCATAGGCTTTTTGTTCGGCGCTCAAACTGTCCCAGCGCACGGTGGTGGCCATCTCGACCATCTTGCTGTGGGGTGGCACCACACCCAGCGCCATGGCTTTTTGGTGGCGCTCTTGGCGCAACACCGACCAACCGGCTCGGTAACGCCCCTTGTATTTGTCAATGAACGACTTGGGCGCCTGCAAGGGAATGTGGTTGGCCTGGAACGCCAAATAGGCAAAAAAGGGCTGCGCGGCGCGCGCCACATCGGCTTGCATGAAGCCCAACATGCGGTCCACAAAATAAGCCGACGAGTAATAGTCCGTGGGCATGCCCACCTCTTGGCCGTTTTCAAACCAATAAACCTTGTCGGCCAAATCCAGATAGCGTCGACCGGTTTCCCAGTTGTCAGAGCCGCTGTCGCCTTGCACGATGGATTGGTCAAAACCACGCCGATCGGGCAGGTTGTGGCGCTCTTTGCCCACATGCCATTTGCCCGAGGCATAAGTGCGGTAACCGCTGTCGCGCAACAAGGTGGCCACCGTCACCACCTGGGTGTTGAGCACCGTCAAATAGCCAGGTTGGCCCAGGTGACTGCGCGGAATGGTTTCGCGCATATTGCCCATACCATTGCGGTGGTTGTCCACCCCCGTGAGCAACATGGCCCGGGTGGGCGAACAAGAAGCGCTGACATGAAAGTTGGAAAAGCGCATGCCTTGCTGGGCCAAGGCGTCCAAATGGGGGGTGGCAATCTCGCCGCCAAATGAGCCCACATCGGTAAAGCCCCAATCATCGGCCAGCAAAATCACCAAGTTGGGGCGCGCTGACAACTTTTTCATTGGCGCAGACACCGTCCCCGCCGACGTCCCCCGAGTGGGTGCGGGCGAGCTCACAGCATCGGTCACAGCCAGTGCCGCATACAGTACCAACACCCAAGACCGTCTGATGCGTTCAAACAATTTCATGCGCCATCTCGGTCAGGCACCTGCGAGGCCCGCACCTTCAGGGGCCACCAATGCAAGACACCAAACAACACGGTGAGCAACACACTCACCCACCGCGGCCCAGGGTGTAAGGCCACCCAGCGACGGGCCCAGGCCAACTCCAACACGTGCACGGCCAGCATGGCCAAGCTGGCGCGCATACACAACACAGCGCCTTCGCCCACCCACAGCCCTGTGAGCGCGGCAAAGCCCATGGCATACAAACCCAAACAAAGACCTTGCAAAACTTTGACCAGCAGTGGAGCCATCATCTGGCGTTCCTTTCATCCAAAAGGGCTTGCTGCACCGCCCACAAGCGGTCTTGTCCCCAAAACACCTGTGCGCCCACACGAAAGGCAGGCACCCCCCATAAGCCATGGCCCAGCAAAGCTTGGCGGTTGGCTTCGGCGCTGGCGCGCCATCCCTCGTCGTTCAATGCGTCTTGCACCTGGGCCCAGCTCAATCCTGCGCGCAGTGCCAAACGGCGCAGCCCCGCGTCGCTGCTGGCATTCACCCCCTCAGACCAAACGCCCCGCAAGAACGATATCAAAAACGCTTCTCCCATGCCTGTTTGCATGGCCTGGGCCAGCACCGCCAGGCCGCGCTCGGTGGCCACACCCAAGGGGTCCAGCAAGCGTCCAAAAGGCACGCCCCGGGCGCGTGCCTCGCGCGCCGTGTCACGCGCGATGTACATGCGCTTGTCACGTGGCACGGCCAAGCCGCGCATGGCCATGGGCAACAAATAACGCAGATTCAGCTGCGCACCCGTGTGCTGCGCCAAATCCATCGCACGTTGCGCCACGATGGCGGTGTATGGGCTGCGCAGCGAGAGGAAAAAATCAAAAGAGCGCACCGATGAAGGCTGCGCGGCGTGGAAATCCTCAGGGGGTGGGAACATCACACCCGCAGGCGACCCGGCGCGCCAAGCACCCAGGTCTTGCAAACGCTGCTCAAGGTGATAGAGGCGATCGATGCCCCAGTACCACTCCCCTGCATAAAAAAAAGTCCCACCCAAATAATGCCCCCAACGCGAACGCAAGGCTTCGCCCTGGGCACATGCTTGAGCCACCAGGGCTTTTCCAGCGTCATCCACATCACCCAAGTGGGGCATGGCCCCTGACCACAATGGGGCCATCGCGCTGGCCACCCGTGCCACAAAGTCCCCTTGTTCAATGGCTTGGCATAAAACCACATTGGCCATGCGCACCGCACCCTCGGTGGGTTGTGCACCGCTGTCTTGAAAACGCAAGCCATGGTGCTGGGCCAGCAACTGGGCGTCTTTTCGGCTGTGCGCCACCAAACGTGCGCGATCGGGTGCCGCATGGTCTGGCGCAGGGCCCACCAAGTGGGGCACCAAATTCACCGCATAGCGCTGGAGCAAATCCGGCAGTATTTGGCTGAGCAAAGCGCAGTAGGGGTCATCAGATTGGTGAAAGTAATGCACCTGGTGGGGCTCACCACGCGCTGTGCGCCGTCTTTCGTGACGTGCCCTTTGAGCGAGCAAGCGCTGCTCCGACAACCACCACTGGCTGAGCGGCGGCTGGATCAAAGAGCGCAGGAATGAGGCCATGGGGTGATATTAAAAGATCAACATGTTTTCAGACCACCGCACCGAGCGCGCCCAAAGCCAAAACCAAGGCCAAGGTGGTGCGCACCCAAACAAAACTGATCACCGGTTGAACCGGCATCAAATGGGTGGCCTCTATGGCCGCCCATTTGTACACATCGTGGCCGCTGCGCTCAATGGCCAGTGCAAATTGAAAGAAATCACGCCGGCTTCGATAACGCACCAAGGCCACATAGTGCCATCGCGGTGTGCCCGGCCAAGAGATGAACTCGCCCCTGCAGCGGGCCACAAAGATGGGCAAGCTGGCCAGGCGCAACAACAATGGCAACGCGGCTTTGAAGTACAGGCGATCGGCCGCTCGGGGGTCAGTCGGTCCTTCTTTGCCTGGGGGGTACACGGCCACAGGGCGGTAACGCACGCTGTTGTGCATGACAAATTCTTTGCCGTCATCGCTGTCCAACAAGGCTTGCGCTTGGGCAATGAAGTCGGCATGTGGGCCGCCTTGCAAGCGCTCACGCAAGGTGGCCAAAATGCGCTCTTTTTCTGGCACCGACATCGGCTTGCCTGCGCCTCCGTACCAAACCACCAACACCAGCCACACCAGGGCAGCCCCCAGCACCAATGCGATCTCCATCTCACCCTCCTTGTCAACAGTTGCCCAGCACGCCGCACCGGTTGGAGTCACCCCCATCGCGCAGCCTGATGCAAGGCTTGTCCACTTTCGCCATACACCAGTGTACGGCTTGGCCCGCACTTGCGCCAAGCGCCCCAAATTTGGCACCCCACAGGCCGAGCCCTGTGAGGGCTTTTGCATTGGAGACGCCTGCTCGGCTTTGGGCTTTAAAATTCATTCACCGCTGATCGTGCGGCTTGATTGTTAGGGTTTTTGTCTTTCATGCCCCGCACCCCCACACCGCGCACCCCCAAACCCCCGTCCACACCCAACCGCTTGGGACAGGGCGACTGGTTGGATGCCGCTTTTGCGGCGGTGGTGGAAGGTGGCTTTGACCAAGCGCGGGTGTTGAGTTTGTCCAAACAACTTGGCGTGACCCGTGGCAGTTTTTATTGGCACTTTGCCTCCCACGCGGATTTGATCGAGGCCTTGTGGGCGCGTTGGTACGCGCGGGAGTTGGCGGTCGCACAACAACTGCGATCCCACACCACCGACCGACCCAAGGCCGATTTGATGCAACTGGTGCAAGTGGCCCTGGCCCACGCTGGCGAGGACTTGCAAAACATGCGCTTTGAATTGGCCTTGCGCGATCTTGGCCGACACGATGCCAAAGTGGCACAGCATCTGGCGCAAGTTGATCAAATGCGTTTATCCCTGTTTGAAGAAAAGTTCTTGCGCTTGACCGCCAACCCCAAGACCGCCGCCGATTTGGCCGGCTTGTTCTATCTGGCCTTGGTCGGTTGTTACCAAGCGCTGAGCCGCCCCAACAACCCGCCCGGCTCAGATCAACATTTGATGCGTTTGATTTCTGTTTATTTGGTGGAACCGCACCAGGCGAGCTCCAACGCCAAACTGGCTTGAGTTGTGGGAAGGCCTTCGCGCCTGCCAGCGGCCCTTGGACTCAACGCGGGGGTTGGTGGGCGCCTGAGCCCATCACGGTTTCGCTGCGCTGCGACTTCTTCAAAGGGTAAATCATTTGCGGCACCCAAGACTCTGGGCCATGGCGGCGATCGTCCATCAAACCAAAGGCCGCTGGGTAGCGCCTGGAAAATCGCGCCGTACCCAACAGCACATCCCACAGAAACAACAAGTTACCGTAATTGCCGCTGTAGTGGCCAATGCCATCGTCTTGCACCAAGGCGTGGTGAGCGAAGTGGGTGGCAGGGGTGGAGATGGTGCGCTCGACCAGCCAAGCCAGCGGCGCCAAGGCTGGTGTCGCATACAAAAAACGGTCCCAACGCACTGTGCTGTGTGCGCCCATGATGACCGCCAACTTGACCACCGAATAGACCACATACACCCAACCAAAGCCCAGGTACAACAAGATGCCAGACAACCATATGCCCGGCATCATGGCGTAATAAAAAACATTGTTGCGATAAACAATGCGCACACTCATGTATGCGGGTGAATGGTGTGCGCGGTGCAAGGGCCACAGCACAGACGTGTGGCTGAGTCGGTGCCACAGGTATTGGGTAAAGTCATCGGCCACCAACAACACGGCCACCATTTGCCACCAAGCCCAATCAGCCCAGGCATTTCGATGCTCGGGCATGGCCCACGCACACAAAGCCTGCGCACTGGCCAAAACCACACCCGAGACCCAAGGAAGCATCAAGGTGGCGGCCACATCCAAGCGATGGTCTTGCGGGTTGGCGGTGTTGGGGAAAAACAGCCCTTTGCGCCATTCGGCAAGAGCAAAGCAAGCCATGATCAAAACCACGGCCAATATTTGAACCATCTGTTGATTGGTTTGCATGTCAGTGCGCTGTTTCAGCGGTTAAAGAAACGAAAAGCCCAGTTGATCAAGCGGCCATAAGGCGCACTGACCAAGCCCATGCCATGCCAGCGCGACTGGATAAAGATGGGTTTGAGTTTGCTGCACGACTCAAAGCCCCATTGACCATGGTGCGCCCCCTGCCCACTGGGGCCCACACCACCAAACGGCTGGCTCAACTGACTGACATGAAGCAAACAATCGTTGATGCTCACGCCGCCCGAGATGGTCTCACGCAACACGCGGTCGCGGTGCTGGGTGTTGCGCCCAAACCAGTACAGGGCCAAAGGCCTGTCGCGCTGGCGAACATGGGCCAAAACCTGATCCAAGTCGCCACAAGCCATGATCGGCAGGATGGGGCCAAAGATTTCCTCTTGGGCAACGCGCATGCTGGGCCGCACGCCGGTGATGATGACGGGGGCCATTTTTCGCGCCGCTGGGTCAAATACCTCTCCCGCCGGATGGTGCACATGCAATTGCGCGCCCTGGGCCTGGGCATCGGCCAACATGTCTTGTAAGCGCTGCCAGTGGCGCGGGCTGATGATGCTGGTGTAGTCCGGGTTCTGCGCCAAACGGGGGTATTGGCTTTGCATGGCGCCCAAAATGGCTTGGACCAGAGGGCCGACTTGGGCGTGCGCGACCAACACGTAATCTGGCGCAATACAGGTCTGCCCCGCATTGAGCAGCTTGCCCCATGCAATGCGCTGGGCTGCAGCGGGCAAGTCGCAATCGCCGTCAATGATCACGGGGGACTTACCGCCCAACTCCAAGGTCACGGGGGTCAAATTGGCAGCTGCCGCAGCAGCCACCACCCGCCCCACCGCTGTGGAGCCGGTGAACAACAAATGGTCAAACGGCAATCGGCTGAAAGCGGCAGCCAAGGGCACATCGCCCAGCACCACGGTGAGTTCGCTGGGGTCAAAGAATTGCGCCACCATTTCTGCCAGATAGGGGCCAAAGTGGGGGTTGAGCTCCGAGGGCTTGATCATCACCCGGTTGCCGGCAGCCAGGGCATCAATGGCCGGGCCCAGGCTCAAATCAAAGGGGTAATTCCAGGGGCTCAAAATGCCCACCACTCCCAGCGGCTGGGGCAACAAACGGTTGCGTGCCAGCCCATATTGCAGCTGCGTGCCCACGCGGCGCATGCGCATCCAGCGGGGCAAATGGCGACGGGTGTACTTCAAGCGCTGCTCAAACACCATCAACTCGGCCACAAAGGTTTCTTGCCAAGCGCGTTGGCCAAAGTCTTTTGAAATGGCATCGCAAATGCCTTGGGCATGTTGGCGCGTCATCTGCATCAAGCGGTCCAATCGGTCGCGGCGCACTTTCAAGCTGGGCAGGCTGTCGCGCTCGAACGCCGTGCGCTGGGCCTGAAACAGCGCTTGCAACTGATGCGAGGGCGGGTCATTGGCCAAGCCGGGTGCCGCCGGGGCAAGGTGCAGGGCTTGGCTGTCCAAAATACTCATGGGGTTGCATTTCCGGGTTGAATGGGCGGGGGTGACCAAGCTTTAGACAGGGCAGGCGCTTGGGGACCATACAGGCGCAAGTTCAGGGTGAAGGCCTGGCCCGACACCACAGGCACCCAGTTGTCAGTGTAGGGGTGCGGCGGAGGGTCGGGCTGCACCCACAACTCCAAAGACCCATCGGCATGGGCCTGAAATGGGTCTGAGCTGCGCACCAGATGACGCTGGCTGGGGTGGTCCAGCAAAAAGCCATGGCCGTCATAGGCCGTGACCGACCAAAAGGCATTCGCCGGCGGCCATTGACCCGCTTCGAAGCGGATGCGATAGCGCCGGCTGCCATCCAGTGCTTGGCCGTTTCCGTCCAGCTGAGTTTGGGCATACAACGTGTCTTGCGCCAAGTTGGCCCCCAAACCCACCATTGCCACGGCAGCACGTGTGGGGTAATCGACCCCCAGTTGACCCAAACCCAAGGGTGAAACTCGCCACCCGTTGACAAGGTTTGAAGGCTTTCCCAACTCTCGGTAGAGCGACCGCATGGTCAACCAGCGCCCAAAAGACAACAAGGCCCCATCCCAAAGCCCAATCGATGTCGTCTTGCCAGCCTCGACACCGAAATTTTTTAACTGACGCACCATGTCGGCATCACCCGGTCGGGCTGGGTTATCGGCCATGAGCGCGGCCAAACGCCGATAGAAATCCTGCGTCCCCATGGCCTCCATTTGCGCCAATGGCGACACATCCACCTGGACTGGGCTTGCTTTTTCGGTGGCAGAACCCGACGCCACACTGGTGGCACCCGCGCCCAAGGATGCAAGCACCCATTGGTCTTGCAAAGCGTGCACCGTGGGCAAGTCGTCAATCCCCAATGTTTGGATGCGCCCAATCACCCACACCATGCGACTGGGCGCACGCAGCAAACGCACCCCCTGGGGTACGCTGCCTTGCCAGTTCGGGTCGACCAACCACAGCCGTTGCCCCAGGTGGCCATGCGTTCGCGTACCTGCTGTGGCAAATACATCGCTCCATGCGTCCAAAAAAGTGACCAATTCATAGCGCTTTGCGTTGGGCGGCAGGTCCAATTGCCAAGGCCCCAACCGTGTGTCCAAAAAAGCCGTGGCGTACAAAGTGTCTAAGTTGGGCCGCACCACTTCTTTGAATTGGGGTGTGGGGAATTGACGCGCCAAACTCAAGGCGTTTGGCTTGCCGGTGCGCGCCAGGTGGTGCTCGCGTGTGAGGTCCATGATGACCAAGGGATAACCAAACAAATACGCTTGAACAGCTTGTCGCAAGTTTGCGGCTTGTGTCACCACAACCATGCCCACCACCAACACCGCCATCAAGCCAACCAGCGCCAGACGAGCCCAACGCCGTTGAGGCCAAACAAAGGAAGATGTGCCCATGGTGCGTACCGGGATGTGCGTGCCTAGGGCCGCACCGCCCCCCCGGGTTGGTTAGGCGCGGGTGCCATCCACACCGTGCGAAAACCCAAGTGGCTGGCGGCGAGGTTTTCTTCTTGCGGCTGGCGCGAGCCGGGCCGATAACGCATGCAGTAATTGGGCGCGCACAAATACGATCCCCCTTTGATCACGCGCATGGGCACTTCAGCCTTCATGCCCGCAGGCATCAGCGAAACGGCAGCATCCGGC
>CAMDJU010000041.1 GCA_945900695.1 Bordetella parapertussis
CAAGCTGTGGCTGAACAAAGCTTCAAACAGGCTCAGCTTGTATTGGTTGGCAAACTGACCCAGTTGTTGCAGGGTTTGGTGACCCACACCGCGTTTGGGGGTGGTGATGGCGCGCACAAATGCCGGGTCGTCGTCGTTATTGACCCACAGGCGCAACCAAGCGCACAGGTCCCGGATTTCGGCGCGGTCAAAAAAACTTTGCCCGCCTGAAACTTTGTAGGGAATGCTGGCCTTTCGAAAAGCCTTTTCCAAAACGCGCGATTGGTGATTTGCGCGGTACATCACACAAAAATCGCGCCACTCATGCGGTGAGCCGGTGCTGCTGGCGCCATCGGCCGCGCGCAGGGACTGTATGCGTGCCACCACGCGCTCGGCTTCGTGTTCCTCGTTGTCGGCGTCGACCACCCGCACAGGTTCACCTTCACCCAAATCACTGAACAAGGTTTTGGGAAAGAGTTTCGGGTTGGGCCGAATCACATTGTTTGCAGCCCGCAAAATGGCGCGGCTGGAGCGGTAGTTTTGTTCCAACTTCACCACCCGCAAACGGGGGAAGTCATCGGGCAGTCGCTTGAGGTTGTCCAGTGTGGCGCCGCGCCAGCCATAAATGGACTGGTCATCATCACCCACAGCGGTCAGGCACTGGCGCTCACCGGCCAGCAATTTGAGCAACTCATACTGCGTGGCATTGGTGTCTTGGTATTCGTCCACCAGCCAATGGCTGATTTGGTCTTGCCATTTGGTCCGCACTTCGGGGTGGTTTTGCAGCAATTTCAGCGGCAGGCCAATCAAATCGTCAAAGTCCACGCTTTGATAAGCGCTCAGGCGCTCTTCGTAGCGGGCCATGATGCGGGCAGTGATGCGCTCGTTGTCATCTTGCGCTTGGGCTTCGGCCATGGCGGCATTCAGCCCCATGTTCTTCCACAAGCTGATGGCCCACTGCCATTGGCGTGCGGTGGCGGCATCGGTGGTACCCCCAGCGTCTTTGAGCAAACTGGTGACATCGTCGCTGTCCAAGATGCTGAACTGGGGCTTGAGTCCCAAGGCGGCCCCGTCCTGCCTCAATATCCGCACCCCCAAAGCGTGAAAAGTACAAACAGTGACTTTTTGTGCGGCTTTGCCAATGAGTTTTTTGGTCCGCTCGCGCATTTCGGCCGCTGCTTTGTTGGTGAAGGTGATGGCGGCAATCGCACTGGGGTCCACACCGGACTGGATCAGCAGCACCAACTTATGGGTGATGACGCGGGTTTTGCCAGACCCTGCACCAGCCAAAACCAAGCAGGGGCCTTGCAAAATGTGGACAGCTTCGAGTTGGGCGTTGTTCAGGCCAGTTGACATGCAGATGACACGCGGGGGCAAAGCGCTTGATCATAGCCGGGCACAATGCCACCCATGGCAACAGTTTTGTGGGTCACCCTTCCTTTTTTCGCTTTGGTGTTGGCCGGTTTTTTGGCAGTGCAGCTCAAATTTCTGAGCATGGAGGCCATTCCTGGGTTGAACAGCTTTGTCTTGTTTTTCGCGCTGCCGTGCTTGCTGTTTCGATTTGGCGCCAATACGCCCATTGCGCAATTGTTGGATGTGCCCTTGTTCATCACCTATGCGTTCTGTGGTGTGATCTTGGTTGCTTTTGTGGTGGCTTGCAGTTTGAATGATCGGATTCGTTGGAACGACGCATCCTTGGGTGCCCTGGTGGCGGCCTTCCCAAACACCGGGTTTTTGGGTGTGCCTTTGTTGGTGGCCTTGCTGGGCCCGAGCTCTGCCGGCCCGGCCATCGTGTCCATCATTGCCGATTTGTTATTCACCTCGTCTTTGTGCATTGCTTTGTCGCGCATGGACAGTGCGGGTGAGCACGGTTTTCGGCATGCGGCGGCCAATGCGATCAAAGGGGTTTTGGCCAATCCCATGCCCTGGGCAGTGTGTTTGGGCGCGGTGTTTTCGGCCAACGAATGGCGTTTGCCAGAGGCGGTGGACAAAACCTTGGGGCTGTTGGCTGACGCGGCGTCTCCGGTGGCTTTGTTCACGATTGGTGCGGTGCTGGCTCGTTCACATTCGCGGGCCCGCATGAGCCCGCAAGCTGCCACCTTGATGCGCGACTATTTGCCTGTGGCTGGCGTCAAATTGGTGTTGCACCCCTTGCTCGTTTTGCTGGTGGGCACCGCGGCCATTCAAATGGGTGTGGCCCTGGATCCTTTTGCCCTGATGGTGGTTGTTTTGGTGGCCGCCTTGCCCAGTGCCAGCAATGTGTCGATGCTGGCCGAACGCTTGGGGGCCAACAATGGGCGCATCGCCCAAATCATCTTGGTGACCACTGCCTTGGCTTTTTTGACGTTTTCAGGCGCAGTGGTTTTGCTCAAGCCGTGAGGCTTTAAATCACCAAAGGATCGACATCTATGGCCCAGCGCAGCACATGGCGGTGCTGTTGCCGAGCCGCTCTGAGCACAGGCTGCCAGGCGGTTAAAAAGGCTTGCAAGGCCGTGCGCGAAGCCCCCTCGACCAACAGTTGCGCGCGCTCGACTTGGGCCACCCGTTGAATGCCCAATGGAACCGGCGGGTACAAAGTGAGTTGATCGGCGCCTGGTAAGCCGGTGGCCATTTGGGCCACGGCGTTCAAAAAGGCTTGGGCGGCATCTTGCGTGCGTGCTTCAGACCGCAGCAATGCTTGAAAGCTGAATGGTGGCATGCCGGCTTGGGCACGCTCTTGCAGCTGTTCTTGTGCAAAAGCGGGATAGTCGTGGCGCTTCAAGGCATCAAACAAAGGGTGTTGGGGGAAGTGGGTTTGTATCCACATTTCACAGGCATGGCCCTCTTGCTGCGACCATTGTGCGTCCCGCCCGGCGCGGCCAGCGGCTTGCATAAGCAAGCTGAACAAACGCTCAGGCGCGCGAAAGTCACTGGAGAACAAAGCCCCGTCGGTGTCGATGGCAGCCACCAGGCTCACGCGGCGAAAGTCGTGCCCTTTGGCAATCATTTGTGTGCCTACCAGCACATCCACCTCGCCCGCGTGCACTTGGGCCAGTTGCGACTCCAAGGCCCCTTTGGCACGGGTGGAATCGGCATCGATGCGGGCAATGCGTGGCGCACCACCGTCGGGCCGAACCACCCCTTCTAGCTGGGTGGCCAAGATCTCTTCCAATTGCTCTGTGCCGCGGCCCATGGCCCGCACATCGGTGTCGCCGCATTCGGGGCAGGCGCGTGGCACGGCTTGCGCAAAACTGCAATGGTGGCAACGCAAAGAGCGGTCGAGTTTATGAAATACCTGAAATGCACTGCAGTGCGGGCACTGGCTTTTCCAGTGGCACGAGGGACAGTGCAAGACCGGTGCGTAACCGCGTCGGTTGAGCAGCACCAAAACTTGTTGGCCCATGCGGATGCGCTCGCGCATGGCGTCGAGCAGCACCCCTGAAAAAACCGTTCGCCGTGGCTGGCGGTTCATGTCTACCCGGCGCACCAAGGGCAAAGCACTTTGCCCCACCCGCGCGGGCATGTGCAGCCGCAGATAGCGCCCGGCGGGCTTGTCCTCGCTGGCGGGTCGGCTGTGGTGCCAACTCTCCAGCGATGGTGTGGCCGACCCCAGCAGCACCTTGGCGCCCTCGAGTTGCCCGCGGTAAATGGCCAAGTCGCGTGCCGAGTAACGCGCGCCCTCTTGTTGCTTGTAGCTGGGGTCATGCTCTTCATCGACCACGATGAGCCGCAAATGGGGCAGGGACGCCAGCACCGCCATGCGGGTGCCCAGCACCATGCGCGCCTGCCCACTGTGCGCGCAAAGCCAGCTGGCCAGACGCTGGGCAGGTGTCATGGCGCTGTGCATCGCAACCACACAACCCGGCCCCAGCCAAGGCTCAAAACGCTGGCGAAAGCGTTGCTCTAATTGCGGGGTGAGGTTGATCTCAGGCACCATCACCAAGGCTTGCGCCGTGGGCTCGGTTTGCAACAAGCGTTGAACCGCTTGCAAATACACCTCGGTCTTGCCGCTGCCGGTGCTGCCAAACAACAAAAAAGGCCCTTTTTGCTGTTCAATCTGTCCCAAAACGACTTCTTGTTCTGTGGTCAGTGCCAGGCCCTGGGGGGGCGCGCCCAAGGCTTCAGGTGCAGGCAAAGGCGTGAGGGATGGCTCGGTGCCCTTGGCTTTGCCTTTGGTGCTGCCGGCTTTGCGCTGAAGGCGGCGGGTCAATTGCACCGGGCTGAGTTCTCGCAAGGAGGGCGGCAGGGCGGCCAAAGCGACTTCGCCTTCACTGCGTTGGTAATAGCTGGCGGTGAAGCGAACCAGCGCTTGCCAACTGGGCCGCAGGGGTGCCAAACCCTCCAAAATCCCGGCAATGGCGCGCAAACGCACGGGTTTGTCGGCCGTGACCAGGTCTTTTGTATCTGGCGGGGGTGTCCACACAATGCCAAGCAACTCGCGTTGGCCCAGCGGGACACGAACCAGGGTTCCTAGCGCAAGTGCTTCCTCACTCAAATATGTGAGGGGGCCACCTATGCCGCTGTGTGCCGGGGTTTGGACCAAAACGGACAGGGTGATGGACATGGCAACGATTTTGGATGCGTATGGTCAAGCGATGGACATGAAATCGGGTTTAAGTGCTTGATTTGCAAGCGCTTTGAATTAACCCCAAGATTCTGTGGATAACTTTGTTGATATCTTGCCATTCGGCCGTCCAAACCCTTGTCTGGCAAGGCTTTGAACAGAATGCCCGATTTTCAGGCAATTGCACAGCTGTATATGAATCAATGACTTAGGGTGATTTCAAGGGGCGAAAAAAAGATGGACATCCAAACAGACACTTAATGCAGCGCAACACAAATTTTGTGCATAAGTCAAGTCGCTGGACTAAACTTTGTTCGTAAAAGAGCCCCAAAACATCATTTTTGGCGCAATAACCGGGAGTGGCTGTGCACCGCGTCGACCAAGGCGCTGACATGCTCGGGCGGTGTGAACTGGCTGATGCCGTGACCAAGGTTGAAGATGTGTGTCGGGCCGGTGGTATTGGCGTCGGTGTGGGGTACACCAAAGCTGTCCAGCACGCGATGGACCTCGGTGGCGATCTGCGCAGGCGGCGCAAACAGAATATTAGGGTCGATGTTGCCTTGCAAGGCTTTGCCAGGGCCGCCGACCTCGCCACCCACCAAATGCCGGGCGGTGCCCAGGTTCATGGTCCAGTCCAAGCCCAGCACCTCGCAGTCGAGGTCTTTCATCTCGGGCAGCCACAAGCCGCCGCCCTTGGTGAACACCAGTCGGGGAATGACAACACCATCATGGCTGCGTTTCAGCTGCGCCAAGACGCGGCGGGTATAGGCCAGACTGAATTCTTGGAAGGCGCCATCGGCTAATACGCCGCCCCAGCTGTCAAACACCATCACCGCTTGGGCACCGGCTTCAATTTGGGTATTTAAATAGAGGGCCACGGCGTCGGCGTTGATGGCCAAGATGCGGTGCATCAGGTCGGGGCGGCTGTACATCAGGCTTTTCACCAGCCGGTAGTCGTCCGAGCCGCCGCCTTCGACCATGTAACAAGCCAGCGTCCAAGGGCTGCCTGAAAAACCAATCAGCGGCACGCGGCCGTTCAAGGCTTTGCGGATGCTGGTGACCGCGTCAAACACATATTGCAATTTGTGCATATCGGGCACGGCCAAGGCGGCCACGGCAGCCTCGTCGCGCACCACTTTGGCAAACTTCGGGCCTTCACCCAAGGCGAACGACAGGCCGAGGCCCATGGCGTCGGGCACGGTCAGGATGTCGGAAAACAAAATCGATGCGTCCAGCGGGTAGCGGTCCAGAGGCTGCAAGGTCACTTCAGTGGCGTAGTCCACGTTGGTGGCCAGCCCCATGAAACTACCGGCTTTGGCGCGGGTGGCGCAGTACTCGGGCAGGTAGCGTCCGGCTTGGCGCATCAGCCAAACGGGGGTGTGGTCGGTGGCCTGACGCAAGCAGGCTTTGAGGAAGGTGTCGTTGAGGAGTGGTGCGTTCATAAAGCTTATTGTGGCAGGGGAGGTCTGGGCCAAGACCCCGGGTCTTCACGATGTGCGCTGCATCGTGGTCATCGCTGGTTCAGGGCATTCAGAACCAGTGTGGGGCTGAGCAGTTCAGACAAGACCAAAGGTGCTTGGCCGGGTTGGTACAACACGTAGACGGGTACGCCACTGCGGCCCAATTCGGTCAAAGCACGGGTGATGGCCGGGTCGCGACGCGTCCAGTCGGCCCGCATCAGGCTGATGTTTTGGCGTTCAAATTCTCGCAAGACATCAGGGTGGCTCAACGTGGTTTGTTTGTTCAACTGGCAAGTCACACACCAAGCTGCGGTGAAGTCGACAAACACAGCCTGCCCTTGATCCAATCGATCCTTGACTGCAAGCGAAGACCAACTTTGCCAGGTCGAACCCACTGACCGGCTGGGTTCTTCAGGGGCGTTCAAGCGGGGCCAAGTCACCCAGGCACAGGTCAGCCAAGCCGCAAAGGACAAAAGCACCAACCATTGGCGAGCGGGTTTTTGCAAACCCCAGGCCCAAATCAGCGCGGCCGTGGCCAACAAAACCAGCAGCATGGCCATGGCCGCGTCCAAACTGGTTTGTTGACCCAAAACCCACAAGAGCCAAACCACCGTGATCCATAAAGGAAACGCCATCAGCGTTTTGAAAACGCTCATCCAGGCCCCCGGTTGAGGTAGGAACTTGCCCATGGCGGGCCACAGGCTGAGCAGGGCATAGGGCAAAGCCATGCCCACGCCCATGGCGGCCAAAACTGCCAGGGCGCTGGGCCAGTCTTGGCTCAAGGCCCAGCCCATCGAGACCCCCACAAAGGGTGCCGTGCAGGGCGAAGCCAGTCCCACCGCCAGCACCCCTGAGGCAAACGCATTGACAGCCGGGCGTTGTGATTGCCACCCACCCCAAGCGGCAGGCCACAACTGGCCCCATTCAAACAAGCCCATCAGGTTCAGGGCCAGGGCAGTGAAGAGCAAAGCCAAAGCGCTGACAAACAAGGGGGACTGCAGTTGAAAGCCCCACCCCAGTTGCTCACCGGCCGCACGAAACATCAAAACTGCAGCACCCAAAGCCACAAAAGTGAACACCACGCCAGCGCTGTAGGCAGCCCCGTCCCTTCGCCGTTGGCGAGGGCTGGTCCCCGGCAAGCCCAAAGCCACCACCTTGATGGCCAAAACGGGTAATACGCAAGGCATGAGGTTGAGCACCAAACCGCCCACCAAAGCAGTGATCAAGGCCAGCCAAAAACTGGCGCCCCAATTCGCATCCGTTGGGCTGGTGGGTGCAAGCACAGAAATGGCGGGCGTTGCGCTGGGCAGCTTGCCCACACCCACACTGGGGCTTGGCAGCGCTGGCCACACGCCTGTCACAGGCAGGCTCACCCGCCAGGCTGTGGATTCAGCGCCTTTGCCGAACACCAGCACCAAGGGCAGTTGTTGCGGCTGGGTGCTGCGCATGGGGTGCAGGGGCAGATCCATGTGCCATTCATCTTTGCGCCATTGGCCTTGGCTGCGAGGATGGGTTTCGCCGGCATGGTCTGTCACCTCTGGCAACTCGACAAACACCGCAGGTTTTTGGCCCCAAACGGTTTGTGGCAGGCCAACGATGGTCAGTGCCATGCGGTCTGGGTGAACTTGGGCTTGAGATGCGCCCGTTGCCAGCGCTTGAGGTTGCTGGCGCAACAAGGCTTCAAACAGCGGTCCATTCACCGCTTGGCTGCTTTGGCTCGGAATGCGCAACACAAATCGGCCTTCTTGCGGGATGCATTCCTGTCGGCACACCAGCCAGTTGGCTTGCAAAGTCACTTCTTGCGTTTCCGTGAGCTTGGCTGCTGCGGTCATGCTGACGGGGGCAGCCAACAAAACCGCGCCTTCAAAACCATAGTTGGTCATCTCTCCCACCCGGATTTTGTGCGGCGTGGGCCAATGGGTTTCGCCAGCCGACCATCCCGAAGGCAGCTGCCATTCCAATTGCGTGGGCAGGCCAGAATCACCTGGGTTCTTCCAATAGGTATGCCAACCCTTCTGGTGCTGAATGTGCAGGCCCAGCCACATGGTTTTGCCCGGCCCCAGCCCTTGTGGCGCCCAGACCATCAATTCAACGCGCACTTGGCCGGTATTGACCACGGCAGCGTTGCTTTGTGCCCAAAGGCCGCCCACACAGCCCAGCATCAAGGCCAAAGCGGACAAAGCATTGCGAAAGTGGGAGAAGCAAAACATAAAGTGCCGATGGTAGCGAATGGCCTAACCCACCTCAGCACGGTTGGCTTTGTTGCAAAGTCCTTAAGATGAGGGGATGGACATCACATCTCATTTCTGGGCCCAACTCACCACCACCGACTTTGCCCTGCTCGATGCTGAGCGGGCGGTGGCTGTCTTGCCTTTGGGGGCCACCGAGCAGCATGGCCCCCATTTACCCTTAAGCGTGGACACCACCTTGGTCGATGGGGTGATCGGCTCGGCGCTGACCCATTTCACCAGTGCCGACCCGGTGCTTTTTTTACCCACCCAAAACCTGGGTTTGAGCACCGAACACACCGCGTTTGCAGGCACAGTCAGTGTGGGACCAGCCACCTTGATCGAACTCTGGTGCGATATTGGTGCCAGCGTGGCCCGTGCGGGTTTAAAAAAAATGGTCTTGTTCAACGCCCATGGGGGAAATGTGGGCTTGATGGATGTGGTGGCCCGCGAGTTGCGGGCCCGCCATGGCCTGCTGGTGTTTGGCACCAGTTGGTATCAGCTGCCCTTGGGGGATGCGGTGATGGGCCTGTTCAGCGCAGAGGAACACCGCTTTGGTGCGCACGCGGGCGCGATGGAAACAGCCATGATGCTGGCTCTGTCACCCCAAGATGTGCGCATGGCCCAAGCCCAAAACTTTGCTTCGGCGGCCCAGAAAAAGGCCGCTCGCTTTTCCATCTTGGGAGATGGGCGCAGCGCCAAACAAGGCTGGCACATGCAAGACTACAACCCTGATGGCGCGGCGGGCAATGCCTTGACCGCCCAGGCCGACCATGGACAGGCCTTGGTGCAAGCGGCAGGATTGCAATTGGCGCGCATGTTGCGCGAGGTGGTGGAACACCCCCCGCTGTGACACGGCAGGCGACCCTTCAGGTGTAAGTGACCCAGCCTTGGTGGGCCAGGCCATCCAGGTGGTTAATGGTGTTGTGGCTGATCAATGACAAGCGCTTGGGCGTGTAGTGGATTTCGCACACAGCGGTGTTGCGGATGCGCATATTGAGCTCAATCGTCACCTCGGCGGGTGTTTGCAGCACGTGGCCCACCGCTGTGGCAATTGGCCCACCACTGGACACCACCAGTACATCGCCGCTGTGTTGGGCTTGCACATGCGCCAATGCCGATATGACACCACGGACAAAGTCGGGGTAGGTGGGCATGCCTTGGGGCTGTGATTGGCCCCGCATCCAGGCTTGCAAGCCTTTGCGCAACAAACCAAAGTGGTGTTTGTAAAGCTCTGGTGTATCGGGCTTGGCCAAAGGCTCGGGGTGGATGGCGTGGATCACCGCGTGGCTGTCGTATTCGTTCAAGCCGGGCCACACCAAGGCCTGCGGGTCGGCGTGGTTCAGACCTTTGCAAATGCCTTGCCAGGTTTGATGGTGCCGCTTCAAACTGCCGGTCATCACGGCTTCAAACTGTCGGCCACGGTCCCGAAAATAGGCACCCAATTGGCGGCTTTGGCGCTCGCCCAATTCCGACAGTTGGTCATAGTCGTCGGCGCCAAACGAGGCCTGGCCGTGGCGCACCAAGTAAAGAGTTCCCATGCGGATATTGTCGCGAATCGGGGACAGCCATAGCGTCTCGTGGGGGACGCTAGCCCACCCGATTGGTGGATCAAAGCGTCACATGGCCCTTGATGCAAACCACTGATTCACCGCCCACCCACACCTGCCCTTGTGCATCTTGTTGCACATGCACCCGGCCGGCGCGGCCCAGGGCTGTACCCTGTCGAGCCACGTAATGTCCCGGTGCAAGCCCAGCACCGATCAGCCATTGGCCCAAGGCCGCATTCAGACTTCCGGTGACCGGATCCTCGGTCAAGCCAGCATTGCCTGGGAAAAAAGCACGCACCTCGAAGGCCTCTGCCGAGTCATCTGGTCCTCGCAGTAGCGGTTTATCCAAGGGGGCGATCACCCCCACTTCCATGCCCGCCAGTATCTGGGCGTTGGGCTTCAGGGCCAACACTTGCGCCGCGCTGGCCAGCATGACACCGCGCCACTGCGGGCCGTTGTCGCACCAAGCGTGGTGCAAGATCTCCTGCCTGGTCACACCCAAGCCATGCGCAATGATCAACACCTCGTCTTCTGGCAAGGCGCCACTGCGTCGCAAGGGGGGTGCGGCAAAGGCCAGGCGTTGGCCGTCTCGCCGAATGCGCACCAAGCCCACCGCGCATTCCTGCACCACCTCCGCGCCCTGGGGCACACCGCCGGCATCCAACCAAGCGTGGCAACTGCCCAAGGTGGGGTGGCCGGCGAACGGGAGTTCGCGCCCAGGGCAAAAAATGCGCAGCGCATAGTCCGCCTCCGGTTGGGTGGGTGGCAAGACAAACGTGGCTTCGGATAAATTGGTCCAATCGGTGAAGGCCTGCATGTCTTGGGTGGACAGGCCTGTGCCATCCAGCACCACTGCCACCGGGTTGCCCAGGTAGGGGGTGGCGGTAAAAACATCGACTTGGGCAAAAGCGCGTTTCATGGGCAAGTCTTTGTTCAAAAGCTTCATTGCATCATGCCAGCAAAACCCAGCCAGCGGTGACCACCAACAGCGATGCCAAGCCCCGGTTGAACCAGAGCAATCGCTGTCCCTGACCCAGCCATTGCCGCAGCACCGAACCGACACAGGCATAAGTGAAGTTGCTGCAAAAGGCAAAGGCCATGCCCACGCCAACCACCTGCACCAAGCGCTCGGTGGGGTTGGTCGCCGCTTGTCCACTGGCATTGATCACCCAACCGCTGGTCAAGGTGGTGGCCAGCATCCAGGCTTTGATGTTGAGAAATTGAAGCCCCACACCTTGCCAAAAACCCACGCTCAACCGTGATGTGTCAACCGTTCCCAAATGCTGTGCGCGGCTGAGTTTGAATGCCAGCCAAAGCATGTAAGCCGCGCCAGCCCATTGGATGGCCCAGCGAACGGGTGGGTTGTCGATGATCAACAGGCCCAAGCCAGCGCCGCACAGCACCAACAGCAATGCCCAGCCCACGGGCACGGCGAAACAAAAACGCAAGGCCCGGCGCAGGCCGTGATTGGCGGCCAACGCGGTCGATAAAGTGGTGTTGGGCCCCGGGGAAAAGCTGACCGCAGTGCACATCGCCAGCAAAGCCGCCCATTCGGAGCTACCCATGTATCCCCCTTGAAGCGATTTTTGTGTGGTGTGACATCAGCGGTTGCCCAGGGTTTCCCAGCGTTGCAAGGCCTGCATCAACTCGGACTCAATCGCCTCAATGCGCATTCCCAGTTGGGCCGCTTTGACGTGGTCCTGGGCGAACAATTGGCCATCGGCCAGCAAATGATTCAGCTCGTTTTGTTCGCGCTCTAAAGATTCGATCAAAGCGGGCAAGCCCTCTAGCTCGCGCTGCTCTTTAAAGCTCAGCTTGGCCTTTTTGGTGAGTGGCGGCGGGGGTACTGCTTGGGTCTGTGCCGCCGCCTGTATCGGTGGTGCAGCGGTGGTTTGAACGGCGACCGAGTCGATGGATGAACCAGCGTTGAGCGCCATCGCGCGGCGTGATTGTTGCAGCCAATCTTGCACGCCGCCCACATACTCACGCCAATGGCCGTCGCCTTCAAAGACCAAGGTGTTGGTGACCACCTCATCCAAAAATGTGCGGTCGTGGCTCACGATGAACACCGTGCCATCGTAGTTTTGCAACAACTCTTCGAGCAATTCCAAGGTGTCAATGTCCAAGTCATTGGTGGGCTCATCGAGCACCAGCACGTTGGCCGGCCTGGCGAACAAACGAGCCAATAGCAGTCGATTTCGTTCGCCACCAGAAAGTGACCGAATGGGCGAGTGCGCGCGGCCAGGCGAAAACAGAAAGTCTTGCAAGTAGCTTTTGACGTGCTTGCGCTGGCTGCCAATTTCAATCCATTCGCTGCCCGGGCTGATGAAGTCCTCCAGGCTGGCGTCCAAGTCCAGGGCTTGGCGCATTTGGTCAAAATAGGCAACCTGAATTTTTGTCCCTTGACGCACTTTCCCGCTGTCAGCAGCAATTTCGCCCAAGATCAGCTTGAGAAGCGTGGTTTTGCCGGCGCCATTGGGGCCCATCAGACCCACCTTGTCACCCCGCAACAGGGTGGCGCTGAAATCCCTCACCACCGTTTTTCGATCGCCATTGGGAGCGGTGAACCACTTGCTCACACCTTCAAGCTCGGCAACAATTTTGCCGCTGGGCGCACCGCTGGACAAGCCCATGTTCACCCGGCCTTGAACTTCGCGGCGCTGGGCGCGCTGTTGACGCAACTGCTCCAGCCGAACAATGCGACTTTGGCTGCGGGTGCGGCGCGCCTCCACCCCTTTGCGCACCCAAACCTCCTCTTCGGCCAACAGTTTGTCTGCCCGGGCTTGAACCACGGCCTCTTGTGCCAACTGGGCTTCTTTTTGGCGTTGGTAAGCCGCGTAATTGCCCGGATAAGACAGCAAGCGACCCCGGTCAAGCTCGACGATGCGCGTGGCCACTTTGTCCAAAAAGCTGCGATCGTGGGTGATGATGACCATGCTGGTGCGCGACTCGATCAGCAGGTTCTCCAGCCACTCGATGCTGTCAAGATCCAAATGATTGGTGGGTTCGTCCAACAGCAAAATATCGGGTTGTTGCACCAAAGCCTGAGCCAGCGCAACGCGCTTGGCTGTTCCGCCAGAAAGCTCAGAAACCCGCGCATGGGGGCTCAGGCGCAATCGGTGTAGCGTCTCTTCCACCCGTTGCTCCCAACCCCAACCGTGGCGCGACTCAATGGCGTTTTGCAAAAGATTCAAGTCGCCTTCGCCCAACGAGTAGCTGTCAATCCAGGCGATCACCTCGGACAGGCCTTGCCGGACAGCTTCATGCACGGTCCATTCAGGGTCAAGCACCGGCTCTTGAAGTACCAAGGCCAAACGAACCCCTTGTTGCAGTTGCAATTGACCATCATCAGGCTTTTCAAGGCCCGCCAAAATGCGCATGAGAGAGGATTTGCCCGTGCCATTGCGACCAATCAAGCCCACTCTCTCAAGGGGTTGCAGTGAAAAATCCGCGTGATCGAGCAAGGCGGCTTGGCCAAACGCCAATTGGGCTTGTTGTAGTTGAAGCAGGCTCATGATGTGGGCTAAAAATAAGGGCGCGCAGCCATCGGGCATAGCGAAAAACCTGATCGAAGTTGCAATCCAGGCCGGTCATTCTCGCTGACAAAAAAGCGGTCTTGTTGAAGAGTCAACTTCGCGCCGGGTATCGACCGCATATCGAAAACACTTTTCCTAAATAAATTAAATCATTTAAATTCAACGTCTTAGCCGTCCTTGGCGCATGCAATCAACAGTTCTTGAGGAAAATAAATGCGAAGAGTTGACCTGCACACAAATTCCGATATATACTGCAAGGCTTCGCACAAACAGCAACGCCTTCAAAGGCCGCGCAAACTGTGCAAAAGACCCCGGGAGTTGACAGGACTTTAATAATCATGTCATAATCCTTGGCTCAGCTGATCACAGCTAACCAACGGTTCGTTAACAACTTACAGCCGATAAGCGTGGGCGTTTGAAGGCAATTGCCAAGGTTCTAGTAACCGAGGCCGCAAGGCCTCAAACGCTCATGAGAATAGAAGTGAAGTTCACTTCAATTCCGTTTT
>CAMDJU010000042.1 GCA_945900695.1 Bordetella parapertussis
GCACCAACCAATGCATGCCATTGACGTTTTCCAGGCCCCAGTCTGCGGCCAGCCGGGGCGCATCGCTGCCAAAAGTGGCGACTTCGCGCTCAATGGTTTTTTTCTTTTTGACCACCTCGCTGGCCGGTTGCAAAGCCATCACCCGCGCATCGCTGCGGTTGAGCACCAGCAGGCCCGTGCTGCCCACAATGCGCGCTTTGGCCGCGCAGTAGCTAGCCATGTCGCCGTGCCAGTCCAGGTGGTCTTCGCTCAGGTTGAGCACGGTCGAGGCCGTGGGCTCAAAACCCTCCACCCCGTCCAGCTGAAAGCTGGACAGCTCCAGCACCCACACCGCGGGCAAGCCTGGCCCTGCGGCGCGCTCGCGCCAGGTGTCGAGCATGTTGGGGCCGATATTGCCGGCCATGACCACATCTTTGCCAGCGGCTTTGAGCAAGCGGGTGGTCAAGGCCGTGACCGTGGTTTTGCCATTGGTACCGGTGATGGCCAGCACCTGCGGGGCGTAGCCGGTTTGGTCTTGGGCCTCGCGCAAAGCGTGGACAAACAGGCTCAACTCGGTGCCCACCCACAGGCCCGCTTCGATGGCCACGCGCCATACCGACGCCACCTCAGTGGGCGACAAGCCCGGGCTTTTGAACACAGCGCGGATGCCTTGGGTGGTCAACACGGCGGGGTTAAATTCACCCGCGATGAACTGAGCTTGCGGTACATGTGCGCGCAAATCGGCCAAGCCCGGGGGTTCGCTGCGCGTGTCCATCACCCACACCCGCGCCCCAAGCTGGCTGCACCAGCGCGCCATGGCCAAGCCCGACTGGCCCAGACCCAGCACCAGCACGGCTTGGTCTTGCAAGGAGGAGGGGTGCTCGGTGTTCATCGCAGTTTCAAGGTGGACAAGCCGATCAGGCACAACAGCATGGTGATGATCCAAAAGCGCACCACCACTTGGGTTTCTTTCCAGCCGGATTTTTCAAAATGGTGGTGCAGTGGGGCCATCTTCAGGATGCGTCGACCCTCTCCGTATTTGCGCTTGGAGTATTTGAAGTAACTGACCTGGGCCATGACCGACAGGGCTTCGACCACAAAAATACCGCCCATGATGGCCAGCACGATTTCTTGGCGCACGATGACCGCGATGGTGCCCAAGGCCGCGCCCAAAGCCAGTGCGCCCACATCGCCCATGAAGACCTGCGCGGGGTGGGTGTTGAACCATAAAAACGCCAGGCCCGCGCCGGCCATGGCAGCACAAAAAATCATCAACTCGCCGGACCCAGGGATGTAGGGAAAGAGCAGGTATTTCGAATACACCGAACTGCCCGTGACATAGGCAAACACCCCCAAGGCCGAGCCGACCATCACCACGGGCATGATGGCCAGGCCGTCCAGGCCGTCGGTGAGGTTGACCGCATTGCTCGAACCCACAATCACCAAGTAAGTCAACAGCACAAAACCAAACACGCCCAAGGGGTAGCTGACTTCTTTGAAAAAGGGCAACAACAAATCGGCCTTGGGCGGCAGATCCACATCAAAGCCCGAGCGCACCCACTGGTAGAACAACTCCAACACCCGCAGATTGCTGACCTCCGAGATGCTGAACACCAGGTACAGCGCTGCCAGCAAACCAATCAAAGATTGCCACAGGTATTTCTCGCGCGAGGGCATGCCCTCGGGGTCTTTGCGCACCACCTTGCGCCAATCGTCCGCCCAACCAATCGCGCCAAAGCCCAGGGTGACCAACAACACGATCCACACAAAACGGTTGGACAGGTCAAACCACAGCAAGGTGGAGACGGAGATGCAAATCAGGATCAGCACCCCGCCCATGGTGGGGGTGCCCGACTTGCTCAGGTGAGCCTCCACACCGTAGCCACGGATGGGTTGGCCAATTTTGAGTTCGGCGAGTTTGCGAATCACCCAAGGACCCGCGATCAAGCCCATCAGCAACGCGGTGAGTGCTGCCATGACGGCGCGGAATGTGATGTACTGGAACACCCGGAAAAAGCCAAATTCGGGTGACAAAGTTTGCAGCCACTGGGCCAAACTCAAGAGCATGTGGCCTCCTGGGCTGGGCTGTGCTCAAGCATGGCCTGGACCACTCGCTCCATGCGCATGAAGCGCGATCCTTTGACCAGTACGCTGCCACCCTGCGCGGCCAGCGCCAGCACCGCTGCTTGCAGCGCGGCCATGTCGTCAAAGTGGGTGGCTGCGGCATGCGCGCTGGCGCTGGCTTGGGCCAAATCGCCCAGGGTGAACAAGCGTTCAATGCCCCGGGCTTGTGCATGCTGGCCCACCTCGGTATGAAACGCCGCGCCATTCACACCCACCTCGCCCATGTCACCCAGCACCAACAAACGTGGCGCGGGCAAGTCGGCCAGCACATCGATGGCCGCCAACACCGAGTCGGGGTTGGCGTTGTAGCTGTCGTCGATCAGGGTGCAGGCGTGTCCCTGCCATTGCAAGGCATGGGTGTGCGACCGCCCAGCCACCGGTCTGAACGCACGCAAACCTTGGGCCACGGCGGCCATGGGAGCCCCAGCGGCCAAGGTGCTGGCAGCCGCGGCCATGGCATTGCGCAGGTTGTGGCGCCCGGCGATGTGCAACTCAGTGCTCAACAGGCCCTGTGGCGTGTGCAATTGGATTTGCCAATGATCGGCCTGCCAGCGGCTGTGCTGTGGCCACACATCGGCGCTGTCATCCCAACCAAAGCACCAACTGCGGCGTGCACCGGCCAAGCGCCGCCACACGGGGGTGTGCGGGTCATCGGCTGGAAACACCGCCACGCCTTCCGGACCCAGGGCTGACAACACCCCGCCGTTTTCATCGGCCACCGCGGCCACGCTGTGCATGAACTCTTGGTGCTCGCGCTGGGCGTTGTTGACCAGGGCCACCGTGGGCTGGGCGATGGCGGCCAATTGGGCGATCTCACCCGGGTGGTTCATGCCCATCTCGACCACCGCACAGAGGTGCGAGGGGCGCAGGCGCAGCAAGGTCAGGGGCAGGCCAATATCGTTGTTGAAGTTGCCTTGGGTGGCCAGGGCCTGGTCTGGCCCCGGGTGCCAAGCGCACAAGATGCTGGCGATCATTTGTGTCACCGTGGTCTTGCCATTGCTGCCGGTCACCGCCAGCAGGGGCAACGCAAACTGTTGGCGCCAGCCCGCAGCCAACTCGCCCAAAGCGCGCAAGCTGTGGGGCACTTCCAAGCCCACCAGGCCTGCGGCGGCCAAGCCTTGCTCGGCCACGGCGGCACGGGCACCGGCAGCCTGGGCCTGGGGCAAAAAGTCATGGGCGTCAAAACGCTCACCGCGCAAAGCCACAAACAAGTCGCCGGGCTGCAAGCTGCGGGTATCGGTGTGAACCCGCGCGCACAGTGCATCGGGCGCACCCACCAGGCGCGCACCAGTTATCCATTTCTGGGCCTGGGCCAAGCTCAGTTGCATGGCGCTCATGCCCACACCCCCGCGTCCAAACAAGCCTGGGCCTGCTGCGCATCGGAGAACGGCAGGCGCTGGCCATTGATTTCTTGGCTGGTTTCATGGCCTTTGCCCGCGATCAACACCACATCGCGGGCATCGGCCTGGTTCAAGACGTCGGTGATGGCTTGGCGGCGATCGGCTTGCACTTGCACGCTGTCGGGCTGGTGCAGGCCTGTGCGCATCTGGGCCAAGATGGCCAAGGGGTCTTCGCTGCGCGGGTTGTCGCTGGTGAGCACCACGCACTGGGCCTGCATCTCAGCCACCCGCGCCATGAGCGGGCGTTTGCCCACATCGCGCTCACCGCCACAGCCCACCACACACCACAGTTTGCCTTGGCGTTGCTGAACCACGTCGTGCAAGGCTTGCAAGGCTTTTTCCAGGGCGTCGGGGGTGTGGGCATAGTCCACCACCACCAAAGGCTGGCCCATGCCACCCAAGCAGTTCATGCGCCCCGGCACACTGGGCAGGTGAGCACAGGCTTGCACCGCATCAGCCAGGCTGTGGCCCAAGGCGCGCAAGGCAGCGATCACTGCCAGCACATTGCTGACGTTGAAGGCGCCCACCATGCGGGTTTGCAAAGTCAGCGCCTGTTCACCTTCGCACACCTCGAAGGCCAAACCCGCGCCAGCTTGGCTCGAAGCGTGCCAGCGGATGTGGCGCGCTTGCAAGCGCGCAGGCCCCTGGCATGAAAAGGTCCACACCTGGGCTGGGCGCTGTCGCGCCAGCAAGGTCTGGGCCAAACTGCGGCCTTGGGCGTCATCGAGGTTGACCACTGCAGCGGGCAAATCGGGCCAATCAAACAAGGCCGCCTTGGCCTGCCAATAGTCGTCCATGCTGGCGTGGTAGTCCAGGTGGTCTTGGCTGAAGTTGGTGAACACCGCCAAGCGCAAGGCGGTGCCATCCAAGCGGTGCTCCCGCAGACCAATCGATGAGGCTTCAACCGCGCAAGCCGACAAACCTTGGTCGACAAACTCGCGCAAGCCCGCCTGCAGCACCACGGCATCGGGGGTGGTCAAGCCACCGCCTTGCGACCACTTCGCGGCGTGTGCCACGTTGCCCATGCCCAAGGTGCCCACGACGGCACAACCACGCCCCAAGGCCTGCAAGGCGTGGGCCAACCACCAAGCCGTGGAGGTTTTGCCATTCGTGCCGGTGATGGCCAACACGTCCAAAGCTTTGCTGGGGTGACCGTGGTAGGCCGCAGCAATGGCACCGCTGTCGCGGCGCAAACCCGCATAAGTGCCCACACTTTCATCAGCCTGTGGCAAAGCATTCATAGGGTCAGCGCTGGCCATGCCATCCCAAGACCCGCCGTCACGCTCGACCAAACAAGCGCGCGCCCCCCGCGCCATGACCTCTGCCACATGGGAGCGGCCATCGCTGCGGCCACCCGGCCAAGCCAGAAAGCCATCACCCGCACGCACGTGCCGACTGTCGCTGTGCAGTTGGGCACAGCCACGCAGGCGCAACCATTGCGCGGCTTGTTGGGGGTTGTGCAAAGCCGGCATCAAAAAGACTCCGGCTCGGCTTTGGCCATGACCTGGGGGCGCACCGCCACATCGGGTTGGATGCCCATCATGCGCAGGGTTTGTTGCACGGTTTGGCTGAACACCGGCGCGGCCACTTCGCCCCCGTAATAGGCCCCGTTGGTGGGCTCATCGATCATCACGGCCACCACAATGCGCGGATTTTCAATGGGGGCCAGACCGACAAAAAAGCCACGGTATTTTTTGCTGGCGTAGCCCTTGCCCTCTTGCTTGTGCGCGGTGCCGGTTTTGCCACCCACCGAGTAGCCCATGGTTTGGGCTTTGGGTGCGGTGCCGCCCGGGCCCGCAGCCATGTTCAGCATGTGGCGCACGGCCACCGCGTGGCGCGCCTCCATGACGCGCACCCCTTGTACCGGATCGGTGCGCTTGAGCAAGCTCACCGGCATGCGCTCGCCATCGCGGGCAAACACCGTGTAAGCCTGGGCCAGTTGAAACAAGCTGGACGACAAACCGTAGCCGTAGCTCATGGTGGCTTGCTCAATCGGGCGCCAGGTTTTGTAAGCGCGCAAGCGGCCCGACACAACGCCGGGGAAGGGCAGATCGGGCTTGATGCCAAAGCCAAGCTGGGAGTACATCTCCCACATCTCACGCGGGGGCATTTGCATGGCAATTTTCACCGTGCCCACGTTGCTTGATTTTTGAATCACTTCATTGACGCTGAGCATGCCGTGGGGGTGGGCGTCGGAGATGGTGGCGCCCGCCATGGTGATGCGACCTGGCGCAGTTTGGATCATGGTCTCGGGCTTGACCAAGCCTTTCTCCAAGGCCAGACTGATGGCAAATGGCTTCATGGTGGAGCCGGGCTCAAAGGTATCTGTCAGCGCGCGGTTGCGCAGTTGTGCCCCGCTGAGATTGACCCGCCGCTCGGGTGAGTAGCTGGGGTAATTGGCCAAAGCCAGCACCTCGCCCGATTGCGCGTCCAACACCACCACGCTGCCCGCTTGCGCCTTGTGCTGCAACACCGCTTCGCGCAGCTTTTGGTAGGCGAAAAATTGCACTTTGCTGTCAATGCTCAGCTGCAAATCGCGGCCGTCCAGAGGCGGCACTTCCTCGCCAATGTGCTCCACCACCTGTCCGAGCCGGTTTTTGATCACCCGGCGCGAACCCGACTTGCCGCCGAGTTGTTTTTCAAACGCCAGCTCCACGCCCTCTTGGCCGTTGTTTTCCACATTGGTAAAGCCCACCACATGGGCCAAGGCCTCGCCCTCTGGGTATTTGCGCTTGTATTCCATGCGCGCATACACCCCTTTGATTTTGAGGGCGTTTATTTCGCGCCACACCGCCTCGTCCACTTGTCGGCGCAGCCAGACAAAGTTTTTATCCTCGTCTTCCAACTTGTGCTCAAGCTCTTGGGCGGTCATGTTGAGCAAGCGGGCCAAGCTCTTGAGTTTGGCCGGTGTGCGGTCCATGTCTTCGGGGTTGGCCCATACGCTGGGGGTGGGCACGCTGGAGGCCAAGATCAATCCGTTGCGATCCAAAATGCGGCCGCGGTTGGCCGGCAACTCGAGCACCCGGATGAAGCGCAAGGCGCCTTGCTTTTTGAAAAATGCGTTGTCAACGACTTGCACGTAGGCAGCGCGCCCCACCAAGCCCAAAAAGCCCACGGCGATGCAGGCCACGATGAATTGGCTGCGCCACACCGGGGTTTTGCTTGCGAGCAAGGGGCTGGAGGTGTATTGAACGCTGCGCGTGCTCATGGCTGAGTGCCTTGCTTGTCGTTTGCAGGCGCATTGGCGCTGGCCGATGTGTCGCCCATGCGGGCATACTGGGTGATGGCCGGCGTGACCGTGCGCATTTGCAGTTGTTCACGGGCGAGTTTTTCCACGCGCAAGGGTGTGCCCAGGGATCGGCGCTCCAAATCCAGGCGATCGTTTTCGGTTTGCAACTCTTGGGCCCGGTCCTTGGCGCGGTCGAGCTCGGTGGTCAAACGGCGCGATTCGTACTGCACGCGCACCAGGTACAAAGCGCTGGCCAGCACCGCGAGCAACAACATCAGGTTGACCCGGGTCATGGTGCGGCCACCGCAGTGCGTTCGGCCACACGCATGATGGCGCTGCGCGAGCGCGGATTGGCGGACACCTCGGCAGCACTCGGGCGCACCCTCCCCAAAGCCTTCAAGCACAAGGCGGGCGCCGGGGCAAAGGGCAAACGGCGGTCGAACACCTCACGGCTGTGGCGCGCGATGAACTGCTTGACGATGCGGTCTTCCAGTGAGTGGAAACTGATCACGACCAAACGTCCCCCGGGTTGCAATGCATGGATGCTGGCCTCTAGCGCTTGTTGCAGTTCTTCAAGCTCGGCATTGATGTGAATCCGAAAAGCTTGAAATGTGCGCGTTGCAGGGTCCTGGCCCGGCTCGCGGGTTTTGACCGCGCCAGCCACGAGTTGGGCCAACTCAGCGGTGCTTGCAGGCGCGCCCCGCTCCTCTCGGCGAGCCACAATCGCCTTTGCAATCTGAACAGCAAACCGTTCTTCGCCATGGTCACGAATCACCTCCGCGATTTCTTCTGATGAAGCCGTGACCAACCACTCGTGCACACTGCGCCCGCGGGTCGGGTCCATGCGCATGTCGAGGGGTCCATCGTGGCGAAAGGAAAATCCGCGCTCGGCTTGGTCGATTTGGGGCGAACTCACCCCGATGTCGAGCAACACCCCGCTCAAACTGGCGGCGGGCCAATCGCGCAAGCTGGAAAACGGCACATGCCGAATGGAGAACCGCAGGTCTTGCAACAAGTCCTGCGCCGACTGCACCGCTTGCGGGTCTTGGTCGAATGCACACAAGCGAGCGTTGGGCCCCAAGCGCGCCAAAATCGCCCGCGAATGCCCGCCCCGACCAAAGGTGGCGTCGATGTAGGACCCTTGCGGGTCGTGCACCAGGGCATCGACCGCTTCTTGCAACAAAACCGTGGTGTGGGTACATGTCAAGGACACCGTGGGCATTCAGAAAGAAAAGTCCTTGAACACATCGGGCATTTCACCTTGCAAGGCTTGCGCTTGCTGGGTTTCATAGGTGGCTTTGTCCCACAGTTCAAAGTGGTTTCCCATGCCCAGCAACAAGGTGTCGCGCTGAATGCCTGCGGCCTCGCGCAACTCGGGCGAGACCAGCACGCGACCGGTGCCGTCCATCTCCACATCCATCGCGTTTCCCAGGAAGTGGCGCTTCCACCATTGCGCGCTCATGGGCAAGGCCGCCAAACGTTCGCGAAAGCGCTCCCACTCGGGGCGCGGGAACATCATCAGGCAGCCATGGGGGTGGCGCGTCAAGGTGAGTTGACCTTGCGCCATGGCGGCCAACACCTCGCGGTGGCGCGTGGGCACCGACAAGCGGCCTTTGGCATCCAGACTCAGCGATGAAGCACCTTGAAACACAGCAAGACATCCTTGAAAACAGGCAAAAATGGGAATGCAAATGCATTTTTCACCACTTTATTGCACTTATTTGCACTGTAGCAGGATTCAGCCGAATCTCCAACACATTTGTCTTTTTTTCAATGAAATCAATGACTTAGAGCGTATTTTGCAGCGATCTTGAAAGCAAAAAAGTTGTTATAAATTAAGAACTTAGCGATAACTCCAAATGTTAATTATGAGGATTTTTTGGCGCAAAAAAACAGGCCCTAAGGCCTGTGGTGGTGTAAGCGCCGCAGAGGCCGCAGTCGCCGGGCTCAATCCCCAAACATTTTTTGCTTGAGTTCGCGCCGCTGCTGGGCCTCCAAAGACAAAGTCGCGGTGGGGCGCGCCAACAAGCGGCCCACGCCAATGGACTCACCAGTTTCGTCGCAATAGCCGTAATCTTCGCTGTCGATGCGGCCGATGGACTGCTCGATTTTCTTCAGCAATTTGCGCTCACGGTCGCGGGTGCGCAGCTCCAGCGCATGCTCTTCTTCGATGGTGGCGCGATCGGCCGGATCCGGCACCACGGTGGTGTCTTCGCGCAAATGTTCGGTGGTTTCACCGGCGTTGTTGAGGATGTCTTGCTTGAGCTGAACCAACTTGCGGCGAAAGTAGGCCAACTGAACGCTGTTCATGTACTCATCATCGGGCATGGCCATGAGGTCGGCATCGGTCAAACTTTCCAGCGGCTTGGTCTTCCAGTGGTTGGCCAATTGGGGGTCTTTGTGTGTGTTCACGGGCGCGGCAGGGATGTGGGTGGGGGTGATGATGGGCGAATAACTGGACTTGGCCGCTTTTGAGGGCACCACCGCTGCGGGGGGAGGTGGCACCATGGATGCGGCTTTGGCTGCGCGTGGCGACTGCTTGCCCACGACTGGCAAGGCTTTGACGGGTGCTGGCGCAGGGGCGGGGCGGGCCGGGGCCGCTTTGCTGGCTGGCGCAGGTGCCTTGCCTGGGGCCGCTTTGGCAACAGGGGCTTTGGCTGTGTGGGAGGGGCTGTTTTTCACTATGGTGGGGGCGGCCTTGGACGCGGGTTTGGCCGCCACTTTGGGCGCTGGCTTGGCCTGGGCAGGCACCGGCTTGCCCTTGGCTTTGGAGGGGGTGGTTTTGGCCGCTGGGGCGGATTTTTTGGCGAGGGGCTTGCTCGCGGTTTGGATGCCCGCCTTTTGCGGGGCGGGGGTTTTCAGCGCCGAGGTGGGCTTGGCGGTGGCAGGTTTTGCCGCTGTGGTTTTCTTGGCCGGTGTCGGGCTGGGCTTTTTAGCGGCTGGCTTGGCTGCAGTTTTGGTGGCGGTCTTGACCGCTGGCTTGGCGTTCACGGCGGTGCGGGGTGGCGCCTTTGGGGCCACCGGCTTGACCGGCTTGGCAGAGGTCGCAGCTTTGCCGGCCTTTGGGGCCACGGGCTTGGCTTTGGTCACAGCAGCACCTTTTTTGGTTTTGGCAGTGGACATGCAGGGTCTCCTAAGGTTTTAGCCCCCGCCGATGGGCGGCTGTACTACGAGCTGGGTGGGCGTGGGGCCCCGATCTGGGCCACTTGTTCACCCCGGGTTGCCCCCGAAGCTTCGCCTTTTGCCCAGCGTTGGGCGCGGGCGATTGTAGCGACAGGCAGGAACGTGCATCAGACCAGGCATTTGTCCAGGCCTTGGAAAAAAATATCCTTGGGCAAATCCAAGCCAATGAAGACCATTTTGCTGTTGCGCACCTCGTCGGCCGCCCAGGCTGGCCCCAAGTCGCTGCCCATCAATTGGTGCACACCTTGGAAGATGACTTTGCGCTCGGTGCCCTTCATGAACAACACGCCCTTGTAGCGCAGCATGCGGGGGCCATAGATGTTGACGATGGCGCCCAAAAAGTCCTCCAGTTTGGCCGGGTCAAAGGCGCGGTTGGACTTGAAGACAAAGCTCTTCACATCATCGTCATGGTGGTGATGATGCCCACCTTCGTTGTCATGGCCGTGCTGGTGCGAGGGGTGGTCGCAGTGCTCGCCATGGGCGTGGTCATGGTGGGCGTGGCTGTTGTCTTGCAAAAACTCCGGATCGATGTCGAGCTTGGCGTTGAGGTTAAAGCCGTGCAAGTCAAACACCTCTTTGATCGACACCTCGCCAAAGTGAACGGCTTTTTGTGGTGCACGCGGGTTCATGTGCTTCAAGCGGTGTTGCAAAGCGTCCAAGGCCGCAGCGTCCACCAAATCGCTTTTGCTGATGAAAATTTGATCGGCAAAGCCCACTTGACGGCGTGCCTCTTGCCGGTCATTGAGTTGCAGTGGGGCGTGCTTGGCGTCTACCAAGGTGAGGATGGAGTCCAGCAAATAAGACTCGGCCACTTCATCGTCCATGAAGAAGGTTTGGGCCACCGGGCCGGGGTCGGCCAGGCCGGTGGTCTCAATCACCAAGCGCTCAAAGTCGAGTTCGCCCTTGCGCCGGCGCTCAGCCAGGTCACGCAAGGTGGTGCGCAGGTCTTCACGGATGGTGCAACACACACAGCCGTTGCTCATTTGAATGATCTGCTCTTGGGTGTCGGCCACCAAGATCTCGTTGTCGATGTTTTCTTCGCCAAACTCGTTTTCAATCACGGCGATTTTCATGCCATGGGCCTCGGACAACACCCGCTTGAGCAGGGTGGTTTTGCCAGAGCCCAAAAAACCGGTCAGGACAGTGGTGGGGATCAACATGGCTTGCTTTCTGGGGATGAATGCACAAAGGGGGGCAGTGTAGCGATCATTTAAGACCGCACCAGACCGAAGGTGGCCGCCCAACCCGGGGCTTATCGGCCAGCCCAGATGGGCCCAGACCTTATTTTTTGATGACCACCAAACCCTTGAGGTACTCGCCCTCCGGGAAAGTCACCGTCATGGGGTGGTCGGGCGCGGCAAACAAGCGCTCGCTGATGAAGCCGTCGACCCCGGCATCGGTGCCGGCTGAGGCCACAATTTTGTGGAACAAGTCGGCATTGATGCCGCCCGAGCAACTGTAGGTGAACAAGGCCCCGCCCGGCACCAACAATTTGAAGGCCAGGCGGTTGATGTCTTTGTAGGCCCGCGCTGCCCGCTCAGCGTGCGCGGCGGTGGGGGCGAATTTGGGCGGATCCAAGATGATGGCATCAAACTGGCGCCCTTCTTGGATGAACAGGCGCAAGCTGGCATTGACATCGGCATCCATGAACACCGCACTTTCGGCGTCAAAGCCATTGAGTTGCACATGTCGCTGGGCCCGTGCAATGGCCGGGCCGGAAGAGTCAATCGAGGTGACCACCGCCCCCGCGCCCAACACCCCCGCTGCGCGCATGCCGCTGAGGGCCGCCACACTGAAGCCCCCCGTGTAGCAATAGCAATTGAGCACCTGCGCAAAACCCAAACGCTGCGCGTACTGGGCAAACTTGTGCCGACTGTCGCGCTGATCGAGGTAAAAGCCCGTTTTGTGGCCTTCGGCCACATCCAAGCTGAGTTGCCAGGCGTGTTCGCGCAAGCCAATGTCGGTGTGGCCTGCGTCGCCTGCCGGTTGGCGCAACCAACCGCTGTGCGGCTGCAAGCCCTCCAAAGCGCGCACACCTGAATCGGAGCGTTCATACAAGCGGCCCACGCCCGTGGCGCTGCACAAGGCGTCGGCAATGGCAGGCTTCCAGCGCTCGCTGCCGCTGGAGAGAAACTGCGCCACCAAGGTCTCGCCATAGCGGTCCACGATCAGGCCGGGCAAGCCGTCAGCCTCGCCGTGCACCAAACGCACACCGTCGCTGTCGATGTCCATGCGCGCCCGCGCGGCAATGGCCGTGTGCAAACGGCGGGCAAAAAAAGCGTCATCCACGCGCTCGGCCTCGTCAAAGCTCCAAATGCGGGCACGGATTTTGGAGCTGGGGCTGAACGCCGCCCAACCCAAAAACTGCCCCGTGGCCGACTCCACCCGCACCGTCTCGCCGCTGTCGCCGCCGCCCTTGGCGATGGCGTTGTCATAGATCCAAGGGTGGCGGCGCAAGGCGGCGCGCTCTTTGCCCTCTCGCAGGCGCAAGGTTTTCATGGGAGTCACCGTTTCATTTTTTATGCGCCCGAGGGTGGGCCACGTCATAAACCTGCGCCAGGTGGCTGAAATCCAGCCGCGTGTACACCTGGGTGGTGCTGATGCTGGCGTGACCGAGCAGTTCTTGTACCGCGCGCATGTCACCGCTGGACTGCAGCAAATGGCTGGCAAACGAGTGGCGCAGCATGTGCGGGTGCACGGGTGTGGCCACACCGGCCAAAGCAGCGCGGCGCTTCAAGCGCTGGCGCACCGCGTCGGCGCTCAGTCGGTTGCCGTGCCGCCCCACAAACAAGGCGGTTTGCTCGGGGTCGCGCACCTGGGCCTGGCGCAGCGCCAACCAATGTCGCACCGCTTGCAAAGCCACTGGCCCCACGGGCACGCTGCGCCGTTTACTGCCTTTGCCCAGCACATGGGCCAGGCCTGCGGCCAAGTCAATCCAACCCAGGGCTTGACGGCTGTCTTGCACGTCCAAACCCACCAACTCGGCCACGCGCAAGCCACTGCCATACAGCAACTCGACCATGGCCGCATCGCGTGCTTCCAACCAAGGTGCGTCTTCGCGCACCACATGATCGGCCAATTGCACTGCTTGATCCACATTCAAAGCCTTGGGCAAAGGCTTGGCACCTTTGGGGGGCCGCACGCCTTGCACCGGGTTGGTGACAACCACCCCCTCACGCGCCAACCACGCGTAAAAGCCACGCCAACCCGACAAGATGAGGGCAATGCCGCGTGCGCTGCGGCCTTGGGCATGCATCTGCGCCACCCAGCGCCGCACGTGGGCACTGTGCACCTGGGCCAAATCGACCGGCACAGCGCGTGCCAAAGCCTCCAAGCGGATCAAATCCAGCCCATACAAAATCAAAGTTCGCTCGGCCAAGCGCTTTTCAAACTGGACATGCTCGAGGTAGCGCTGTACCCGTGCATCGCGGGCCACGGCGGTCGGTTCAGCGGGGGCGTGGGTGGTGGTGTCCAAGCTCATGTCATGCCAGGGGCACACACCACACGGCTCGCGGGTTCAGCGCAAGCGCTGCAAGGCCGCGCTGGCCAAGGCGCTCAAACTGTCCAAAAACTCGGTGCCCATGCCCGCGTGATAGCGCTGGCTGTCGGGCGAAGCCAACACCAACAAGCCCATGGCTTTGGCGGGTGCGTCGCCCGTTTGGGGTTCGCGCAGCGTCACCAAGGCCAAGGACTGCGCCGCGTCCGGGTTGGCCAACCACTGGGCGGCTTCAAACCCATTGTTGATGCCGCAATAGGGCTGACCGAG
>CAMDJU010000043.1 GCA_945900695.1 Bordetella parapertussis
ACCACCGATGGCACGGCGCGACAAACCGATGCCTTGCCCCTGCAAGGCTGGCAGATTTACTTTTACCGCGACAACGCCTGGGGCAATGCCTTGTCCAGTGCGGGCACCGGCACCAATGCGGGCACCGGCAACAACACGGGCACGGGCACGGGCAGCCCCAACTTGCCCGATGCCGTGCGGGCCGTGATTCAACTCGCCCCCGACAGCGGGCGCGGCAGCATCACCATCGATTGGGTGCGCCCGAACTGGAGCGTTGGACGCTCATGAATAAGCCGGCCCATACTGACCGACCACCCCGCATGACCCGTCTGCAGGGGTCTGCGCCGTGCCTCACCCCGCCATCCAGCGCTGCCCCAAAACTGGACACACCAACAAACGCATCCCGGAGGCTGGATCAACAGCTGGGCACAACCCTTGGCCATGGCCATCAGCAGGGCGCGGCCCTGTTGATGGCCATGCTCACCGTGGCCTTGGTCGCCACCTTGGCCGCGGCTGGCTTGTGGCTGCAGTGGCGCAGCATCGAGGTGGAGGCCGCCGAGCGACAACGCGCCCAAGCCCATTGGTTGCTGCTGGGCGCGCTGGACTGGGCGCGCATCATCTTGCGCGAGGACTCTCGGGCCAGCGGCGAAAACGGCCAAGACCATTTGGCCGAGCCCTGGGCCGTGCCCTTGCAAGAGGCGCGCTTGTCCACTTTTGTGTCGTCCAATGCCGAGGGCGTGAGCCGCGACGACGAGCGGGTGGCCGAAGAGGTATTTTTATCAGGCCAGATCACCGACTTGCAAGGGCGGCTCAATGCGTTCAACCTGATCGAGTCCGATGGCCGGTTGTCCCAAGCCACCATGGCTGTTTTTGAGCGTTTGTTCAAAAGCCTGGACCTGCCCCCCACCGAGCTGCAAACCATGGCCCAGCAACTGGTGCTGGCCCATGGCAACTCAGTGGGCCGGCCCTTGCGGCCCCAGCGCTTTGAACAACTGGCTTGGCTGGGTTTGTCGGCCAACACGTTGACAGCCCTGGCGCCGCATGTGTGCGTGCTGACAACGCGCACCCCCGTCAACCTCAACACCGCCAGCGAAGCGGTGCTGCAGGCCAGCCTGAGCGGCTTGGACGCGGCGGGTGCGCAAAAAATGGCGCAGCTGCGCGCAAGCCGCCACTTCAACACCTTGGAGGACGCGCGCCTGCGCCTGGACAACCCGCGCGCGGGCATCGACCCTGGGCAGCACAGCGTGGCCAGCCGCCACTTTGAGGTGCGCGGGCGCTTGCGCTGGGGCGCCACCGTGCTCGAAGAACGCAGCTTGGTGGAGCGCAATGGTGTGGATGTGCGGGTGCTGTGGTCTGACCGGGGTCAGCTCGCCGCCCCTCAACGCGAGCCCTTGGGTCGGCCTTTCGTACAATGAAAAATCCATGCTGATCCTTGCCCTGCCCCTGCACACCGAAGGTGCTGCCACCGAATATCTGCACGTGCGCGCAGGCCCGAGCGGAGCCACGGGGCACGCGCAAACAGCCACGGCCGCGCGTTTGCCGCGCGACGCGGGCACGGTGGTGGCTGTGGTGCCCGCGCAAGCCCTGGCTTGGCACACCATCACCCCGCCCCCCGTTGGGGTTGCGCGCTTGACCGCCGCCTTGGATGGCTTGCTCGAGGAGCGCATGCTGGAAGACCCAGCCCAATCGCAAGTGGTGTACACGCCCGAGGGCGCTGCGTCGGCGGCCCAAGGCCAGGCCCTGACGGTGCTGGTGTGCCAAAAAGCCTGGCTGCGCCAAGCACTGGCCCCTTTGCAAGCGCTGGGCCTGGTGGTCTCGCGCATCGTGCCAGAGTGGTCGCCCCAAGCCCAGGCCGCCCCGTTGTTGTGGGTGGGTGGCAGCCCCAACCAAGTTCAGGCCGTGGCCTGCGACCCCCATGGCGCGATGGTGCTGCCACCCCCTCCCTGGTCCAGCGCCATCCATGTGGCACTCACCCAGCCAGACGCGCAGTTGCTGTGCGAGCCGGCCATGGCCGCTTGGGTGCAACAACACTTTGGCCGCGCGCCGCGCATGCTCAGCCCGGCCCAACGCTTGTGGCAAGCGCAACAAACCGATTGGGATCTGGCCCAGGGCGAGTGGGCCCAGGGGCGGCGCCAGCGTTGGGCCCGGTTTGCCCAAGAGCTGGCCATCAACCTGTGGCAGGCCCCGCGCTGGCGACCGGCCCGCTGGGGCATTCTGGCGCTGCTGGTGCTGAACCTGGCGGGCTTGCAATGGATGGCCTGGCAACAGCGCCAGCACCAGGCCCAACTGCGAAAAGACATGGGCACACTGCTGACCCGCAGCTTCCCAACCGTGCAAGTGGTGGTGGATGCGCCCTTGCAAATGGCCCGCGAGGTGCAGGCCTTGCAACGGGCCTTGGGCCAGCCCGGCGCCGCCGATTTGGAGCCCATGCTGACCAGCCTGGCCCGCGCCCTGCCCCCATCGGCCCAGTTGAGCAGTTTGCAATTCAGCCCGGGGGAGCTGCGCTGGCAAGCACCGGCCTTGACCAGCGACCGCATTGAGGCGGCCCGTGAACCCTTGCGCCGACAAGGCTACCAGTTGGTGGCCGATGGCAACCAATGGGTGCTGCGCACCGAGGTGCGGCCATGAGCGCGGTGTGGCGCTGGCTCCCAGAGCGCTGGCACCAGCGCTGGATGGACTTGAGCGGGCGCGAACGCCTGGGCCTGGGTTTGGCCTTGCTTGTCCTTGCGCTGGCGCTGCTCTGGTCTTTGGGGGTGGCACCGGCGTGGCGCCAGTGGCAACAAGGCCAAGCACAAACCCAAACTTTGCAAACCCAATGGCAAGGCATGCAAGCCCTGCAAGCCCAGGCCAGCGCCTTGAGCGCGCAAAGCCGCGTGCGCCCCGAAGAAGCCGCGCGCCTGTTGCAAACCAGTGTGACCAACCTGGGCCCGGGTGCCATGGTGACGGTGAATGGCGACTTGGCCACGGTGCAAATCAAAGGGGCCTCTGCCGCCGCTGTCTCTCAATGGCTGGCCCAGGCGCGGGTGCAAGCGCAAGCCCTGCCCGTTCAAGCGCGGCTGGGCCGCAGCGCCGCCAGTGGCAGCTCAGGTCCCACCGGCGCCATGGCTGCCGCAACCACCGTTGGCAATTTGACCACCGCTACCCCAGTTGGCGCCCTGGGTGCCTTGTCGGCACCGGCCACGCCCAACACCGCTATCCCCGCCCCGGGTGCGGCCCCCAGCACCGGGCCTGTGTGGTGGGAGGGCCAGATTGTTATGCAACTGCCCTCCACGGCCAAGCGCTGAGACACTGCCCCACATGGCCCATCCCCACACCTTCCAACGCGCCTGGGCCTGGGCCGCAGCCGGTGGCATCTTGGGTGCCGTGGTTGCGGCTGGGGTGCTGGCACCGGCCATTTGGTTGGCCCAAGCGGTGAACGCGGCCAGCCTGGGTCGGGTGCAATTGCGCCAAGCCAGCGGCAGCGTGTGGGACGGCTCGGCCCAATGGGTGCTGACCGCCGGCGCCCGCGCCAGCGATGCCCAAGCCCTGCCCGGCGCAGTGCATTGGCGTCTGCGCCCGCAATGGGGCGACCAAGGCCCAAGACTTGTACTGCAAGTTAGTGCAGACTGCTGCACGACCACGCCCTTGGCGCTGCAGTGGCGCCCTGGCCTGGCAGGTGGGCAAATCACCCTGGCCGATGGCCAGTCGCGCTGGCCCGCAGAAGTGCTCACCGGATTGGGCACACCCTGGAACACCTTGCAAGCCCAGGGCTGGATACAGGTCAACAGCCAACAAGCCCAACTCCAAAGCGGCCCGCAGGGCTGGCAGATGGGCGGCCTGCTGCGCTTGCAAGCCCAGGATGTGTCGGTGCGTTTGTCCACCTTGCGCCCGCTGGGCAGCTATCAACTCGACGTGCAAGGCGGGGAACGCACCCGCTTGGCGCTGACCACCCTCAACGGGCGGCTTCAACTGAGTGGCCAAGGCCATTGGCAGGGGCAAGGCCTGGTGTTCAGCGGTGAGGCCAGTGCCGAGCCCGAGCACGAAGCGGCGCTGAACAATTTACTCAATTTAATGGGCCAACGCCAAGGGTCACGGTCCTCGTTCAAAATAGGCTGATGCGCATGAAACCCCTGATCTCCCAAACCCTGGCCTTGGCCCTGTGTTGTGCCCTGGCCAGCACCGGCTGGGCGCAAACCGCCAGACCCGGCCAACCCATCGTCCTTAACTTTGTCAATGCCGACATCGAAGCCGTGGCGCGCACCCTGGCCAGCTTGACCGGGCGCAACCTGGTGGTGGACCCCCGGGTCAAGGGCAGCATCAACCTGAGCACCGAAAAACCGGTGTCACCCGCCGTGGCTTGGGACCAGTTTTTGGCCACCCTGCGGCTGCAAGGCTTCAGCATGGTGGTGAGCAACGGCCTGTACAAAGTGGTGCCCGAGGCCGAGGCCAAATTGCAAGGCGGCGGCGTGACCGAGGTGCCCAACCCCGTGGGCACCCCGCCCGCGCCGGCCACGGCCCCCGCTGGTCAGGTGGTGACGCATATCTTCAAACTCAATTTTGAAAGCGCCAACAACCTGGTGACGGTGTTGCGCCCGCTGATCAGCCCCAACAACACCATCAACGTCAACCCCGGCAATAACTCGCTGATCATCACCGACTATGCCGACAACTTGCAGCGGTTGGGTCGCATCATCGCGGCACTGGACGTGGCCAATGCCAGCGACATCGAGGTGATCGTGCTCAAGCACGCCTTGGCCAGCGAGTTGGCACCGCTGGTGACGCGCTTACTGGAGCCAGGTGCCGGCGGGGGTGCGCCGGGCCAAGGCAACATCGCTGATAACAGCTTCAAAACCACGGTGATGGCCGAGCCACGCGCCAACAGCTTGATCTTGCGCGCAGCCAACCCGGCCCGGGTGGCCCAGGTGCGCAGCCTGATCGACAAGCTCGACCAACCCAGCTCGGCCCTGGCCAGTGGCAACATCCATGTGGTCTACCTGAAAAATGCCGAAGCCACCAAACTGGCCGTGACCCTGCGCGCGGCGCTGACCGGCCAAACCGGGTTGAGCACCCCTGGCGCCAACACCGCCAACACCGCCACCATGGCCCAGCAGCCCACGCCCCCGGGGGGCAACGCCGCGGCCATGGGCAGCAGCAGCACCAGCAACCAACCCAGCACCGGCGGTCAAATCCAGGCCGACCCGGCCACCAACTCGCTCATCATCAGTGCACCCGAACCCCAATACCGCCAATTGCGCGCGGTGATTGACAAGCTCGACCAACGCCGTGCCCAGGTGCTGGTCGAGAGCCTGATCGCTGAAGTCAATGCCGAAAAGCTGGCCCAATTTGGCTTTCAGTGGCAAAACGTGGTGGGATCGAGCGGCGGCAACTTGGGCGTGATGGGCACCAACTTTGACCCGGCCAAGGTGGGCGGCTCCAACATTGCGCAACTCTCGGCGGACCCCACCAAAGCTGCCGTGGGCGCAGGCTTGAACATCGCCGCGCTGCAAAGCGTGGGCGGGGTGTACATGCTGGGTGCTTTGGCCAATTTTTTGCAAACCAACGGCGACGCCAACATCTTGTCCACGCCCACCTTGCTCACCCTGGACAACGAAGAGGCCAAGATCGTGGTGGGCCAGCAAGTGCCCTTCACCACCGGCAGCGTGGTGCTCAACAGTGCTGCAGCCACCCCGTTCAACACCTTTGAGCGCAAAGATGTGGGCCTGACTTTGCGGGTGCGCCCCCAAATCAGCGAGACCGGTACGGTGCGCCTATCGGTGTACCAAGAGGTGTCGAGCATCGACAAAACCACCGCCGCATCCACCGGTGGGCCGACCACCAACAAACGCTCCATCGAATCGAATGTGTTGGTTGAAGACGGCTCCATCGTGGTGCTGGGTGGCTTGCTCACCGACGAGTCCAGTGACAACCTGAGCAAGGTGCCGGGCTTGGGCGACATCCCGTTTTTTGGCAATTTGTTCAAAGGCCAAAAGCGCGAGCGCAGCAAGAAAAACCTGATGGTGTTTTTGCGCCCGGTGGTGGTGCGTGACGCCAGCCAAACCGATGCCTTGTCGCAAAGCCGCTACCAACAAATGATGGGATTGCAGTTGCAGTCGCAACCCGCGCCCAACCCGGTGTTGGGCATCGATGGCGCGGCGGTGTTGCCGCCCTTGCCCGTGGCACCCACAGCCACCGCCCCTGCCTCGCCGCCCAAGGGCGGTGCGCCCAACCGCTGAGCGCGGCACCGCCTGACCCCCCATGCGCCACCCCTTGCCCTATGCCTTTGCCCGCAGCCACCAGTTGCTGCTGGAAGACGACGGCCAACAACTGACGCTGTGGCACAGCGACCAACCCGACCCGGGCGCCTGGGGCGAAGTGCTGCGCCTGCACCCGGTGCGGCAGTGGCAACAGCTGGACGCGCAAAGCCTGGCCCAGCGCATCAGTGCGGCCTATGCCGGCGCTGGGTCGAGTGCCGCCGCCGTGGTCACCGAGGTCGAGGGCGAGGCCGATTTGGCGCGCATGATGCAAGCCCTGCCCGCCGTCGAAGACCTGCTGGAGTCGGCCGACGACGCGCCCATCATCCGCATGCTCAACGCCTTGCTGTCGCAGGCTGCGCGCGACGGTGCCAGCGACATCCACATCGAGCCCTTTGAGCGCCACTCCAGCGTACGCTTTCGGGTCGATGGCGGTTTGCGCGAAGTGGTGCAACCCAACCGCGCCTTGCACGCGGCGCTGATTTCGCGCTTAAAGATCATGGCCTTGCTCGACATCGCCGAAAAACGCTTGCCCCAAGACGGGCGCATCTCTTTGCGCTTGGGCCAGCGCGCCATCGATGTGCGCGTGTCCACCCTGCCCAGCGCCCACGGTGAGCGCGCGGTGCTGCGCTTGCTGGACAAAAGCGGTGCGCGGCTGTCGCTGGAGTCGATTGGCATGCAAGGCCCGGCCTTGGAGCGCTTTGAAAAACTCATCGCCCAACCGCACGGCATTGTGCTGGTGACCGGCCCCACGGGTTCGGGCAAAACCACCACGCTGTACGCGGCCTTGCAGCGCTTGGATGCGGCGCACAGCAACATCATGACGGTGGAAGACCCGATCGAATATGAGTTGCCCGGCGTGGGCCAAACCCAGGTCAACCCCAAGATCGACTTGGACTTTGCCAAGGCCTTGCGCGCCATCCTGCGCCAAGACCCTGACATCATCATGATTGGCGAGATCCGCGACCACGAAACCGCGCAAATTGCTGTGCAGGCCTCGCTCACCGGCCACTTGGTGCTGGCCACCTTGCACACCAATGACGCGGTGAGTGCGGTGACGCGCTTGACCGACATGGGCATTGAGCCGTTTTTGCTGAGCTCATCGTTGCTGGGTGTGTTGGCCCAGCGCTTGGTGCGCAAAACCTGCACCGCTTGCCAAGGCAGCGGCTGCGCGGTGTGCGGCCACACCGGCTACCAAGGGCGCACCGGTATTTTTGAGCTGCTCAGCGTGGACGAGTCTTTGCGCGGCCTGATCCACAACCGCGCCAGCGAAATTGACCTGCACCGCCAAGCCCAGCGCAATGGCCTGGGCAGCTTGCGCGAAGACGGCGAGCGCCTTGTGGCCCTGGGCCTGACCAGCCGCGAAGAGCTGTTGCGCGTCACCCGCGACTGAGCGCAGCCCCATGCCCGCTTTTTCTTATCAGGCCCTGGACGCCCAAGGTGGCACGCAAAGCGGCGTGGTCGAAGCCGATTCGGCACGCGCCGCGCGCAACCAATTGCGGGCCCAGGCCTTGGTGCCGCTCAACCTCACGGCCTTGGGCCAGAGCGGCAGCGACAAGCCACGCCCCCTGGGCTGGCAAAGTGCGGCACTCACCCGCAGCGAACTGACCACCTGGACGCGCCAACTCGCCGGCTTGGTCGGCGCGGGCCTGCCCCTGGAGCGCGCCCTGAGCGCCTTGGCCGACGAGGCCGAACAACCGCGCCAACACCATTTGGTGGCGGCCTTGCGCGCCGAGGTCAATGCGGGATCTACCTTTGCACAGGCCTTGGGAGAACACCCGCGCGAGTTCCCACCCGTGTACCGCTCGGTGGTGGCGGCAGGCGAGCAAAGCGGCCATTTGGGCGAGGTGCTGGATCGCTTGGCCGACGACTTGGAGCAACAACAAACCCTGCGCGCCAAACTGCTGGCGGCCACCTTGTACCCGGCCATCGTGAGCGCCGTGGCCATGCTCATCGTGCTGTTTTTGCTGGCCTATGTGGTGCCCCAGGTGGCCACCGTGTTCCAGAGCAGCCAGCGCAGCTTGCCCACCCTGACGGTGGTGATGCTGGCCATCAGCCACGCGGTGCAAACCCTTTGGGCCTATGCCGCCGTGCTGCTGTTGGCCGGCAGCGCCTTGATGTGGCAAGCCCTGCGCCAACCCGCGGTGCGCGAGAGATGGGACGCGCTGTGGTTGCGCCTGCCCTTGGTCGGCCCCCTCGCACGCGGCTACAACGCGGCGCGCTTTGCCAGCACCTTGGCCATGCTGGCAGGTGCTGGCGTGCCCATCTTGCGCGCCCTGCACGCGGCCGCCGACACCTTGTCCAACCAAGCCCTGCGCGCCGATGCCTTGCAAGCCGAGGTTCTGGTGCGCGAAGGTGCCCCCTTGGCCCAAGCCCTGGCCTACCACCGCCGCCTGCCCAGCTTGCTGGCCATGTTTGTGCGCCAAGGCGAACAAACCGGGCGCTTGCCCGAAATGCTGCAACGCTGTGCCGAGCAACTGGGCAACGATGTGCAACGCCGCGCCATGCAACTGGCCACCATTCTCGAGCCGCTGCTGATCGTGGCCATGGGTGGCTTGGTCATGCTCATTGTGTTGGCAGTGATGCTGCCCATCATCCAACTCAACCAGTGGGTGCGCTGACATGACCACACCGCGTTGCGCCCTTGCCCGTGCAGGTGTCCCATGGGCGTGACCTTGGACGGCCAACTGGTGGTGGCGATTTCATCGCGCGCCTTGTTTGACTTTGAAGAAGAAAACCGCTTCTTTGAACAGGGAGACGACCGTGCCTACATGAAGCTGCAACTCGAGCGCTTGGAACAACCGGCCAATCCCGGGGTGGCGTTTTCGCTGGTGAAAAAGTTGCTGGCCTTCAACCATGGCGATGCGCCCCAAGTGGAAGTGGTGATCTTGTCGCGCAACGACCCGGTCAGTGGCATGCGGGTGTTTCGCTCGGCGCAGCACTACGGCCTGCCGATCCAGCGCGGCAGCTTCACCCGGGGCCAACCGCCGTGGCGCTACTTGAAGCCCTTGAACGCAAATTTGTTTTTATCGGCCCATCTGAGCGATGTGCGAGCTGCGCTCGACGCCGGCGTGCCCGCCGCTCAGGTCTACCCGCACTCGGCACACGCGTCAGAGGCCCATCCCAACGAAGTGCGCATCGCTTTTGACGGCGACGCCGTGTTGTTTTCGGACGAGGCCGAGCAGGTGTTTGCCGCGCAAGGCCTGTCGGCCTTTCAAGCCCACGAACGCGACAAAGCCAGCCTGCCTTTGTCGGCAGGCCCGTTCAAGCCCCTGCTGGCTGCGCTGCACCGCTTGCAACGCGCCGGCACCCCCAGCATGCGCATCCGCACCGCCTTGGTCACCGCCCGCAGCGCCCCCGCCCACGAGCGCGCCATTCGCACGCTGATGGACTGGGACATCGAGGTGGATGAGGCCATGTTCCTGGGCGGCCTGGACAAAGGCGCGTTTTTGCGCGAGTTCGAGCCCGACTTTTTCTTTGACGACCAAACCGGTCACATCGAATCCGCCGCCCAACACGTGCCCGCAGGCCACGTCGTCAGCGGCGTCAAAAACCCCGCCCCTTAATTGGGGTCAGACTCCAGTTTTTCTCCGCCTGATGGGTAATTGGGGTCAGATTCTGTTAATTGGGGTCATTAATTAGGGTCAGATTCCAATTTCTTTGGGCCATGCTCCCTTGGCGCTAAGCCATCCGCCTTTTGTGGCTGAGCCCGTCCCGTTGGTGGGCGTGCGGTCCGACGACATCGGAGCGCAGCGACTGGAGGAGGCCTGCACACCCCGAGATGACGGTTTTTGAGGGGGAGTTAACCGCATCGCCCACAAAACTCACCCTGCCAATCGCGCCTCACGCCGCGCCGCCCACACCGTGGCGCCCAAAATCACCAGCGCACCCAACACCGTGGTCACCAAGGGCACCTCGGAAAACAAAAACCAGCCCCACAGCGACGCCCACAACAAATCCAAAAACCGCAGCGACTGCAAAGCCGACACATCCACCGCTTGGAACGCACGCGTCATGAAGTAATGCCCCGTGGTGCCCAAGGCCCCAGCGCACAAAATCACCAGCCACTGCCCAGCCGTGGGCGCGCGCCAATTCAGCAGCGCCAAGGGCAGGGTGAACAAGCTCACGGAGATGGTTTGCCACAACACAATCACCTTGGGTGAGTCGTGCCGCGTCATGGCCTTGGTGATCAAAACCGAAATGGCAAAAATCGGTGACGAAGCCAGCATCACCATGGTGTACCAACCCGCTTGGCCCGACAAATTGGGCCCCACGATCACCAACACACCAGCAAACCCAAGCAACGCTGCGATCCAGCGGTGGGCGCGCATGGGCTCACCCAAAAACCACGCCGCACCGAGCATGATGAAGATGGGCCCGGTGAAACTCAAGGCCGTCATATCGGCCAAGGCGATGTGCGGCAAGGCGGTGAACCACAGCGACAAGGCCACGGTGTGCACCGCACCGCGCAACAATTGCCCGCGCACGCTCACCGGCTTGAACCCGGCCCAGCCCACGCGCAGCAAAAACGGTGCGATCAACGCCAAGCTGGCGATGTAGCGCATGCACATGGCTTGGTACACATCCAGGTTCATCGACAACACCCTGCTGGCCACGTTGAGCGCGCACAAAGTGATGCCCGCCAATGTGGCCCACAGCATGCCACGCACCGAGAGTGGCCAGCGGCGACTGCGGCGCGTGACATGGGCGCGCCACAAGCGCTGCACAAGCAAGCGCGCGCGGCCCATGGCAGTGGGCTCAAGCGCCATGAGAAGGTTGGTTACAACGGCTGGTCGTGGCGTTGGTCATCAGCCCAGTTTAGGGCTTGGGTGGGCAGGGGTCGGGCGCACACGCGACAATCAGGCCTCCAGCACAGGACCTTAGCCCATGACCGCGATCCTTCACCCCCCAGAAGCCCCCACTTGGCCAGAAACACTGGATGCGCCTGGCCCTTTGTCCCCTGAGCAATCAGGGGCACGCCGCTTGGTGATCGAACGCGAAGCCCACAAGTTGGAAAAACGCCTGTGTCGCCAAATGGGCGAGGCGATTGTGCAGTTCAACATGATCGAAGAGGGCGACAAGGTGATGGTGTGCCTGTCGGGCGGCAAAGACAGCTATGGCATGCTGGACATCTTGCTCAAGATGAAAGCCCGCGCGCCCATTCACTTTGACATCGTCGCCGTCAACCTGGACCAAAAGCAGCCGGGCTTTCCCGCCCATGTGCTGCCCGACTATTTGACCCAGTTGGGGGTGCCGTTTCACATCGAAAACCAGGACACCTATTCGATCGTGAAAGACAAAATCCCCGAGGGCAAAACCATGTGCAGCCTGTGCAGCCGCTTGCGCCGGGGCATTTTGTACCGCGTGGCCGATGAATTGGGTGCCACCAAAATCGCCTTGGGCCACCACCGCGACGACATCTTACAAACGTTTTTTCTGAACATGTTTTTCGGTGGCAAGTTAAAGAGCATGCCCCCGAAGTTGGTGAGCGACGATGGCCGCCACATCGTGATCCGTCCCCTGGCCTTTGTGGCCGAACGCGACTTAGAGCGCTGGGCCGTGCACCGCGCCTTCCCCATCATCCCTTGCACCTTGTGCGGCAGCCAAGACGGTTTGCAGCGCCAGCAAGTGGGGGCGATGTTGCGCGATTGGGAGAAGAAGCATCCAGGCCGGCTGGACAATATGTTCAACGCCTTGCAACACACCGTGCCCTCGCATTTGCTCGATGCCTCTTTGTTTGATTTCCAAGGCCTCAAAGCCACGGGTGTGCCAAACCCTGACGGCGACACCGCATTTGATGTGTCGCCACTGCCCGCCGCGGGCTTGCCGGGGGTGCAGGTGGTGAATTTGGGGTGATGTCTGGTTTGGGGACTTTGTTTGAACTCCCCCTCAAAAACCGCCATCTCGGGGTATGCAGGCCTCCTCCAGTCGCTGCGCTCCGATGTCGTCAGCCCGCACACCCACTTGTGTCGGTTTCCATGTGATCGTGGTGGACAAGTTATCTGCGCAGAAATATGCAGGCTATTTACCGCATGCATGGGCATGACAACAGTTTGCGCGCTTAAGTCTCTTTCGCAGCACCGATGGTGGGTGCGTCGCCCGACAACATTGGAGCGCAGCGACTGGCGAAGGGCGGCGTACCCACCAACGGGGCGGGCTCAGCGCAATGCAAGCTCGGCCATCAAACTGACAAGCACCAAAAAAACCTGCCCAAAAAATTGGAATCTGACCCCAATTAATGACCCCAATTAACCCACCCCGAATGGCCTGGGCTTAGAAAACAAAAAACGGCCCGAGGGCCGTTTTTGTGAAAGCACAAAAGGCTTTAGCGCTTTTTGTAGCCCACCACTTTTTGCGTTTGCACGCCCAGGCCTTCGATGCCCACGGTCATCACGTCGCCAGCTTTCAAAAATACCGGCGCGGGTTTGCCGTTTTTCTTGATGCCCATGCCCACGCCGGCAGGGGTGCCGGTGGCGATCACGTCGCCGGGGTACAGGGTGGTGAATTGGCTCACATAGCTCACCAACTTGGCCACATTGAAAATCATGTTCTTGGTGTTGCCGTTTTGCATGCGCTCGCCATTGAGCTCCATCCACACACTCAGCTTTTGCGGGCTGGCGACTTCGTCGCGCGTCACCAACCAAGGGCCAATGGGGCCGAAGGTGTCGCAACCCTTGCCCTTGTCCCAGGTGCCGCCGCGCTCGATTTGGAACTCGCGCTCGCTCACATCGTTGATGGTGCAGTAGCCGGCCACATGGTCGAGGGCGCTTTTTTGTGACACATAGCTGGCGGTGGTGCCGATGACCACGCCGAGTTCGACTTCCCAATCGCCTTTGACCGAGCCCTTGGGCAGCATGACGTCGTCATCTGGGCCTTGGATGCAATCGACAAACTTAGAGAAGATGATGGGCTCTTTGGGCAGGGGCAAGTTGGCCTCGGCAGCGTGGTCGGCGTAGTTCAGGCCAATGGCGATGAACTTACCCACGTTGGTCACTGGGCAGCCCATGCGGGGCTTGCCTTTGACCAAGGGTAGGCTGTCGGTTTTGAGCTTGCGCAGTTTGGCCAAGGCCTTGTCATTGAGTTGATCGGGGGTGACGTCTTTGATGACCTTGCTCAGGTCACGCAACTTGCCTTGTGCGTCGATGAGGCCGGGTTTTTCTTGGCCGGGTTTGCCGTAGCGAACGAGTTTCATGGGTTGCCTTTCAAAAAAAATGGTGTCACGGTATGTGACCGTGTGCGGGGTGGAGTGTATCGGTTTGGCGCACCGGGTTCACACACAAAAGCACACTTGCATCAGTAGGTGGAGCGCCCACCCGAGAGGTCAAACACCGCACCCGTGGAGAACGAGCAATCGTCGGTGCACAACCAGGTGACCATGGC
>CAMDJU010000044.1 GCA_945900695.1 Bordetella parapertussis
GGCTTGATCGACCTGTTCCCCATGGGCTCCTTGGTGCCCTACCGGGTGGATTTGTTTGACAACGAGGTCGACTCGATCCGCACCTTTGACCCCGACAGCCAGCGCAGCTTGTACCCCGTGCCCGAGGTGCGCTTGCTGCCCGGGCGCGAGTTCCCCATGGACGAGGCGGCGCGCGCCAAGTTTCGCAGCCGCTGGCGCGAACTGCTAGAGGGCGACCCGACCAAAAGCCGCATTTACAAAGACATGGGCAACGGCATGGCCACGGCGGGCATCGAGTACTACCTGCCCTTGTTTTTTGACGACACCACAACGGTGTTTGACTACCTGGGCCCTCAGGCATTGGTGGCCTTGCACGGCGATTTGGACGCGGCCTTTGCCCACTTTTGGCAAGACACCCACGAGCGACACCGCTTGGTGCGTGGCGACCCCGAGCGGCCGGTGCTGCCCCCGGCCAGTTTGTTTTTGAGCGCCGAGGCTTTCTACAGCGCGGCCAATTTGCATGGGCAATTGGCCATCCGCGCCCACAGCAGCGATGCGGCCGACAGCGCCTGGGTGCAGCCCCTGGTCGGATTGCAGGCTTTGCGGGGTGCCGAGGACCCGCTGCTGAACTTGAAAACCCATGCTGCCTCAAGTGCAAGGCGGGTGTTGATCTTGGCCGAGAGCGATGGCCGGCGCGAAAGCTTGCTGGACTTTGTCCGCGCCAGCGGCCTGAGTGTGGCGGTGTTTGACGACCTGGCCGCGTTTGAAGCCAGCGACGCGCCCTGGGGCATGGCCACCGCCGCATTGCACCAAGGCTTTGCCTGGTTAGAGCGAGGTCTCGATTTGGTCACCGAGACCGAGTTGTTTGCCACCAACCCCAGCGTGCGCCGCCGCCACAAACAAGAGCAAGTCAGCGATGTGCAGGCGCTGATCAAAGACCTGGCCGAACTCAATGTGGGCGACCCGGTGGTGCACAGCGCCCACGGCATTGGCCGCTACCGGGGTTTGGTGCACTTGGACATGGGTGCGGCCCCGCAAGCCGATGGCAGCCCCAGCTTGCAAGAGTTTTTGCACCTGGAATACGCCGACGCCGCGGTGCTGTACGTGCCGGTCAGCCAGTTGCACCTGATCAGCCGCTACACGGGCGTGAGCGCCGATGAGGCCCCGCTGCACCGCTTGGGTTCGGCCCAATGGGACAAAGCGCGGCGCAAAGCGGCCGAGCAAATCCGCGATGTAGCGGCCGAGCTTCTCAACATCTACGCCAGCCGCGCAGCGCGCACCGGCCACGCGTTTCGCTACAGCGCGGCCGACTATGAGGTGTTTGCCAACGACTTTGGCTTTGAAGAAACCGCCGATCAGCGCGCCGCCATCCATGCGGTGATCCAAGACATGATCAGCCCGCGCCCCATGGACCGCTTGGTCTGCGGCGATGTGGGCTTTGGCAAAACCGAAGTGGCCTTGCGCGCCGCCTTTGTGGCCATCACCGGGGGCAAACAGGTGGCGTTTTTGGCCCCCACCACCTTGCTGGCCGAACAACACTTTCAAACCCTCACCGATCGCTTTGCCAAGTGGCCGGTCAAGGTGGCCGAGGTCAGCCGCTTTCGCTCGGCCAAAGAGGTCAGCGCCACTTTGGTGGGCTTGGCCAATGGCAGCGTGGACATCGTGGTGGGCACGCACAAGCTGCTGAGCGAATCGGTCAAGTACAAAGACCTGGGGCTGCTGGTGATCGACGAAGAACACCGCTTTGGCGTGCGCCACAAAGAAACCATGAAGGCCTTGCGTGCCGAGGTCGACGTGCTCACCCTCACCGCCACGCCCATCCCGCGCACCTTGGGCATGGCCTTGGAGGGCCTGCGCGAATTGAGCGTCATCGCCACAGCGCCGCAGCGGCGTCTGGCCATCAAAACCTTTGTGCGCGACGAGGGCCAAGGGGTGATTCGCGAGGCGGTGCTGCGCGAACTCAAACGCGGTGGGCAGTGTTACTTTTTGCACAACGAAGTTGAGACCATCGAAAACCGCAAGCAAAAGTTGGAAGAAATCTTGCCTGAGGCGCGCATCGCTGTGGCCCACGGCCAAATGCCCGAACGCGACTTGGAGCGGGTGATGCGCGACTTTGTGGCCCAGCGCTTCAACGTGCTGCTGTGCTCAACCATCATTGAAACCGGTATCGATGTACCCAGCGCCAACACCATTTTGATCAGCCGCGCCGACAAATTTGGCCTGGCCCAGCTGCACCAGCTGCGCGGGCGCGTGGGGCGCAGCCACCACCAAGCCTATGCCTACTTGATGGTGCCCGACACCCAAAGCCTGACCAAGCAAGCCCAGCAGCGGCTGGACGCCATCCAGCAAATGGAGGAGCTGGGCTCGGGCTTTTACCTGGCCATGCACGACCTCGAAATCCGGGGTGCTGGCGAGGTGCTGGGCGAAAACCAAAGCGGCAACATGCACGAGGTCGGCTTTCAGCTCTACAACGAAATGCTGTCCGAGGCGGTGCGCGCCCTTAAAAATGGCCAAGAGCCCGATTTGCTCAAACCCTTTGCCGCGGTCACCGACATCAACTTACACGCCCCAGCCTTGCTGCCCGATGACTACTGTGGCGACGTGCATTTGCGGCTGAGTTTCTACAAAAAACTTGCCAGCGCCCAAACCCCTGATCAGATCGACGGTCTGCTGGAAGAAATCGTCGACCGCTTTGGCCAACTGCCAGCGCAGGCCCAGACCTTGATTGACGTGCACCGCCTGCGCGTGCTGGTACAGCCCTACGGCGTGGCCAAGGTCGACGCCACACCCAACGTCATCTTGATCGCCTTCAAGCCCCATGCCCCCGTGGACGGCGTGCGCATCATCCAACTGGTGCAAAAAAACAAACACATCAAGCTCGCAGGCAACGACAAACTGCGCATTGAGCGCGCGCTGCCCACCCCTCACGAGCGTGCCCAGTTGGTGCGTGAGGTGCTGCGCTCGCTGGGCTCACCCACCACCCAAGCACCTTCCACCGTCTCTTAATTCACATCCCTGTGGGTGAGTTTGCGCACCTGCCACGCCAATCAACGAAACAATAGTCGATACAAACGATACAATAAATCAATTTTAAAGATGCATTAAAGATACAAATGCAAGACCTCAACGATGCAATCATCCTCGCCTGCGCCTCGCAAGGTGGTGCATTGCCCAGCCTGGCCACCGAGCAGACGGGGCTGTCACGCGTGGCGGTTTCGCGCCGGTTGCAAAAACTGGTAGCGGCCGGTTACTTGCAGCGCCATGGCACGGGGACCCGGCCCAACTACAGCCTGGGCCAGCGTCGGTTTTGGATGGGTTGCTTGCCCCGCCTGGAGATCTTGCGCAACGGTGGTGAGATGGCCATCTGGGAGCGCCACGTCGCTCCGCTGCTGGTGGAGGTGCGCGCCAATGTCAAAAGCCTGGCCAACACGGCCTTCACCGAAATGCTCAACAACGCGCTGGACCACTCGCATGCACAACAAGTGCTGATGGGACTGCAAATGCATGCGGGCCAATTGCAAATGGTGGTGGCCGATGATGGCGTGGGCTTGTTCAACAAAATCACCGCGTCGGCCCATTTGTTTGACCCGCGATTGGCCATTCTGGAACTGGCCAAGGGAAAGTTCACCACCGCGCCCGAGGGCCACTCGGGCATGGGCATTTTTGTTTCTTCGCGCATGATGGATGGGTTTGCCATTGATTCGCGCGGACTGCGTTTTGACCCCCATGAGAACAGCCACCCCCTGGGCGTTTTTGACTGGATCGACATCGCGGCAGGCCTCAAACCACAGTCCCTGGGCACGGTGCTGCGCATGGCGATTTCACTGGACAGCACGCGCACCCCCAATGAGGTCTATTTGAAATATTTCGAGCCCAACGAAGTGGGTGCAGATGCTTTTCACACCACCGAAATTCCGGTGCGCCTGGCCCAGCTCAGCAGTGAGTTGGTGTCTCGCTCGCAAGCCAAATGGGTGATGGAGCGCGCCACCCAATTCAAAACCGTCATCTTGGATTTTGAAGGCGTGGCCCACGTGGGCCAAGCCTTTGTGGACGAGGTGTTTCGTGTGTTTGCTGTGGCCCACCCCGAGATTCAACTCAAGACCATGGGCATGACACCCGCGGTGGCGCAGTTGGTGGGTTTGTTTGTCAAGCTTTGAACCTCCTTTCATCCACCCAACAACCCACACAGGCATCCCCGCCATGAGCCACCCCGCCCCCTTTGCCCCCGGCCTGAACATCCAAGGCTTCAACGCACCCTTGCGATTGCACGACTTCAAATTGATTACGTTTGACATGGACTCGACGCTGATCAACATCGAGTGCGTGGACGAAATCGCCGACGCCGCGGGGCGCAAGGCCGAGGTGGCGGCCATCACCGAGGCGGCCATGCGCGGCGAGATCAAAGACTACAAAGACAGCCTGCGCCAGCGCGTGGCCTTGCTCAAGGGCGTGCCCGAGTACGCCCTGCACGCGGTCTACGAACACCGGCTTCGCTTGAACCCCGGCGCACAAAGCCTGGTGCAAGCCTGCCAACAGGCGGGGCTCAAAACCTTGCTGGTGAGTGGCGGCTTCACGTTTTTCACCGACCGGGTGCGCGATGTCTTGCGCCTGGACGAAACCCGCAGCAATGTGCTGGAAGTGGCCAACGGCGTGCTGACAGGCCGCATGGTCGACCAGGCTTGGGGCGACATCTGCGACGGCGAAGAAAAACGCCGCATGCTGACCCAAACCTGTGCGCGTTGGGGATTTGCGCCCCACCAAGCGATTGCCATGGGCGACGGCGCCAACGACTTGCCCATGATGGGCATGGCCGGTTTATCGGTGGCCTACCACGCCAAACCCGCCGTTCGGGCCCAGGCCATGGTGTCGATCGAGGAAGGCGGCTTAGACCGCCTGCTCGAAGTGCTGCACGCTTGATGGCCCCCTGAGGCTGCCGCCACTTGGCTGGCTTGGCCATCGGCACCTGATGGCCTCGACCAGCGCAGCCAAACCACCCACCCCCGACGGGCGAATCCCTCAAGCAAAGGTAAGCTGCACCTTCATCGACTGGGTGCGGTCAGCAGCCAGAGCAAAGGCCTTGGCATACTCCGTGTGGGGCAGGCTGTGGCTGATCAAGGGTTTCACATCGACCCGGCGCTGGTTCATCAGCGCCACGGCCAAGGCAAACTCTTCATGGAAGCGAAACGTGCCGCGCCACTCGAACTCTTTGGCCACCAAGACATTCATCGGGATGGTGGTGTCGCCACCGGTGCCCACTTGCACGATCACGCCGCGTGGGCGCAACACATCAAAAGCGGCCACCAAGGCCTTGGCATTGCCGCTGGCCTCGATGAGCACATCAAAGTGACCTTTGTTGGCTTTGAATGCGTCCAAGCCCTCTGGCGTGGTGGCGGTGTTGATGGTGTGATCGGCACCGACCAAGCGGGCCCGCGCCAGGGTTTGGTCGGTGATGTCGGTGGCCACCACCTCGGCCGCACCCGCCCATCGCGCGGCCAACACACACAACGAACCAATCGGCCCGCAACCGGTGACCAACACCCGCGCACCCGCCAGGGATCCGGCACGGCGCACCGCGTGCAAGGCCACCGACAAGGGCTCGGCCATGGCCGCTTCGCCATCGCTCACATGTTCGGCCACGGCATGGGCTTGCCAGGCCTCAATCACCATCTCTTGCCGAAAGGCGCCTTGGATGTGCGGCCAAGGCATGGCGCTGCCATAAAAGCGCATGTTCAGGCAATGGCTGTGCTGCCCCTTTTCGCAAAACATGCAGTGGCCACAAGGCCGACTGGGGCTGATGGCGACCCGCGTGCCCAGCGCCATGCCTGGCACTTGTGCACCCACGGCCACCACCTGGCCCGACACCTCGTGGCCCAACACCATGGGTTGCTTGACCCGCACGGTGCCAAAGCCACCATGCTGGTAGTAATGCAGGTCGGAGCCGCAAATGCCACCGGCGCGCATGTGCACCCGCAATTGGTGTTCGCCCAAAGGTTCGGCATCGGTTTCTTCAATGCGCAAATCGTTGGCGCCGTGGATCACAAGGGCTTGGGGCATGGGGCAACTCGTCAGGTGAGGGATGAAAAATTCGGGGTTACAGCGATGCGGTGACGCCGCCGTCCACATACAGCACATGGCCGTTGACAAAGGTTGATGCGTCGCTGCTGAGAAACACCGCCGCACCCACCAGGTCTTGCACCTGGCCCCAGCGCTTGGCCGGTGTGCGCCCGATCAACCAACCGCTGAAGCTGGCGTCGTTGACCAGTGCCTCGGTGAGTTCGGTTTTGAAGTAACCGGGGCCAATGCCATTGACCTGGATGCCATGCGGCCCCCAGTCCACTGCCATGCCCTTGGTGAGCATCTTCAGCGCCCCTTTGGACGCGGTGTAGGGCGCGGTGCCGGGGCGGCCCAGCTCGCTCATGACCGAACAGATGTTGATGATCTTGCCGGCTTTGCGCGAAATCATGCCGGGCACCACGGCTTGCGACACATAAAACGCGCTGTCCAAATTGGTGCGCATGATGTTGTGCCACTGCTCGGGCGGAAAGCTCTCCAGCGAGGAGCGAAACGTCATGCCAGCGTTGTTGACCAAAATATCAATGGGCCCCACGCTGCGCTCGATCTCAGCCACACCGGCCTTGACCGCTGCGCCATCGGTGGCGTCAAAAGCCTGGACGAACACACCATCGCTGGGCCCTGGCAATTGGCGCAACTTGTCGGCTGCGGCCAACAACTTGTCACGGTTGCGCCCATTGAGCACGACCCGCGCACCCGCGCTGCGCAAGCCCTCGGCCAAGGCCAGGCCGATGCCGCTGCCCGAGCCGGTGACCAAGGCCACGCGGCCCGTCAGGTTGAACATGGCCAGCGCGGCTGGCAAGGAAGAAGTGGGGTTGGTGTTCATGGGCCGCATTCTAGGTGGCGCCCCTGTGCCAACACACCGGGCAAACACCCACCCCTGGCCACCTTTGGCTCAGCGCAAGGCCTGGTAAATCGTCTGGGCCAAATCGGGCGAGATGCCTTCCACCGCACACAGGTCTTGCACGCTGGCGTCGGCCACGCCGCGCACGCCACCAAAGCGTTGCAGCAGTTTGGCGCGTTTTTTCGGGCCGATGCCCGCAATGTCTTCCAATTTGCTGGCGCCGGTGCGCACCTGCGCGCGTTTGGCCCGCATGCCGGTGATGGCAAAGCGGTGCGCCTCATCGCGGATTTGGGCAAACAGCATCAAGGCCGCCGAGTCTTTGGGCAGGGTGAGCTTGTCGCGCCCATCGGCAAACACCAACTCCTCCAAGCCGACTTTGCGGCCCTCGCCTTTTTCCACGCCGACGATGCGCGACAAATCCAGGCCCAGTTGTTCAAACACCTCGCGGGCCATGCTCACCTGGCCTTTGCCACCGTCGATCAACACCAGGTCGGGCAGGCGGCCTTCACCGGCGCGCACCGCTTCGGCCAGTTTGCTGTAGCGGCGCATCAGCACTTGGCGCATCGCAGCGTAATCATCCCCACCGGTGATGCCTTCGATGTTGTAGCGGCGGTACTCAGCGGACTGCATTTTGTGGTGCTGAAACACCACGCATGAAGCCTGGGTGGCCTCACCCGCGGTGTGGGAGATGTCAAAACATTCAATGCGAAAGGCGTCCAAGTCTTCCAGCGCCAAGTCCAAAACATCGACCAAGGCCCGGGTGCGTGCTTGCTGCGAGCCCTCCTCGGCCAGCAAGCGGTTGAGCTGCAAATCAGCGTTTTGCAAGGCCATCTCTAGCCACACGCGGCGCTGCTCACGCGGCTGGTGCACCGCATGGATGCGCACCCCTGTTTGCTCGCTCAAGGCCGAGAGCAAGGTCTTGTCAATCGGATGGCTGGCCACCAAGGTGGGGGGCACCGGCACCTCCAAATAATGTTGGGCCACAAAGGCTTGCAACACCTCCAGCGGCTCTGCGTCATCCACATGGGCGGGAAAGTAAGGCCGGTCCCCCAGGTGGCGACCGCCGCGCACCATGGCCAGGTTGACGCAGGCTTTGCCGCCGCTCACCCGCACCGCCAGCACGTCGACATCGCGGTCGTCCACCGTGTCCACCGCTTGCTGGTGCAGCACTTTGGACAAAGCGCTCAATTGGTTGCGCAAATCGGCCGCTTGCTCAAACTCCAATTTGTCGGCATGGGCCAACATGCGCCGCTCCAGGTCTTGCATCACCTCTTGGGTTTCGCCGCGCAGCAAACGCTGGGCGCTGTCGACATCGCGCGCGTGCTGGGCCAGCGAGGTGTGGCCCACGCACGGCCCCGAACAGCGCCGAATTTGGTACAGCAAACACGGGCGCGAGCGGTTGTTGAACACCGTGTCCTCGCAGGTGCGCAAGCGAAACACCTTTTGGATCAGCTCCATGGCCTCGCGCACCGCCCACACACTGGGATAGGGGCCAAAGTAATCGTGCCGTTTGTCCACCGCACCCCGGTAATACACCATGCGCGCGACTTGGTGCGATTTGGGCGGGCCACCATCGGTGGTTTCGCTGCCGCTGTCGCGGGCGTGGGTGATCTTCACATAGGGGTAGCTCTTGTCGTCGCGAAACAAAATGTTGTAGCGCGGCTTGAGGCTTTTGATGAGGTTGTTCTCCAGCAGCAAAGCTTCGGCCTCTGAGCGCACCACGGTGGTTTCCATGCGGGCAATCTTGCCCACCATGTGGCCAATGCGGGTGCCCCCGTGCTCGCGCTGAAAGTAGCTGGAAACGCGCCTTTTCAAATGGTTGGCTTTGCCCACATAAAGCACCTGGTTGTCGGCATCGAAATAGCGGTACACCCCCGGCAGCGCAGGCAAGGCCGCGACCTGGGCCATCAGTTCTGGTGGAAATGCATCCGCAGGTTTGGCGCTCATGCGCCGCATTGTGCCGTGCGCGCACAGGGTATAAACAACCATGCCCGATTTGGCCCACACCCCGTCAACCGCACCGGCCCGCTTGCCACCCAGCGGCACGGCGCCAGCCCAGCCCCCCATGCTGTGGGATTTGTTTTGCCGCGTCATCGACAACCACGGTGATCTGGGTGTGTGCTGGCGCTTGGCGGGTCACTTGGCGGGGCTGGGGCATCGGGTGCGGCTGTGGGTGGACCAGGCCCAGGATTTGCAATGGATGGCCCCCCAGGGGCATCCAGGTGTTCATGTTCTGCCATGGCCGCCCGAGATCACCTTCCATTGGCCCACCCCGCATGGCCCCAACATTTCATCCATGGCCCCACCAGAAAGTGCCGACCTGGCGCACGGCACATCATCGCCCGCAGCGGCGCTTGCGTCGTCAGGTCAAGTCCATGGGGTGATCGAAGCATTTGGCTGTGAGCTGCCCCATGCCGTGCAGGCCGCCTTGGCCGCCGAGCGCCCTGCACCCGTGTGGATCAACTTGGAATACTTGAGCGCCGAGGCCCATGTCGAGCGCTTGCATGGCCTGCCCTCGCCAGTGATGAGCGGCCCAGCGTGCGGCTTGCAAAAATGGTTTTTTTATCCTGGCTTCACAGCCCAAACTGGCGGTTTGCTGCACCCCTTTCCGCCTGAAACCTTTGCCGCCCAACAGCCCGACCCGAAAGCGCTGGACCCTGCCCTGGTGGGCAGCACCCACGACCATGCCGCCCAAGCGGCCTTGCGCGTGCTGCTCTTTTGCTACGAGCCCGCGTCCTTGCCCACTTGGCTCACGGCTTGGGCCGATGGGCCGCAGCCCATCGATTTGTCCGCGTGCGCCGGTCGGGCCAGCCGGGCCGTGCAAGCCTGGCAAGCCCAACGCGGGACCCAGGGAGACGGGGCCTTGCGCATCACCCATTTGCCTTGGGTCAGCCAAGTCGAGTTTGACGCCTTGCTGGCCCAACACGATCTGAATTTCGTGCGTGGCGAGGACTCGCTGGTGCGTGCCTTGTGGGCGGGCCAAGCCTTTGTGTGGCAGATTTACCCGCAAGACGACGGCGTGCACCATGCCAAATTGGCCGCTTTTTTGGGCGCTTTGGGTGCGCCGGCGTCAGCGGTCCATGCCCACCTGGCCTGGAACGCCAACGCTTCACAACCCCTTCCAGCCCTGAATGCGGCTGAACTGCAATCGTGGTGCGCCTGGGTGCGCGGGGTTCGCCAAGGTTTGTTGGCACAGCCCGACTTGGCCCAACAATTGACCGCCTTTGCCGCCACCAAGCGCTCTGAGCCAAGCCCACAAGGGTGAAATGGCTAAAATGCGTGGCTGTTGTGAACAGAATGCGCCGCGAGTGCCTTGTTCCCAATCCAGGTCCCAGGCTGTTTCCGCGGCCCCTGTTTGACTCCGACAACCCCTGAAATTATGAAAAACGCTCAAGAAATTCGCGCCGGCAACGTCATCATGCACGGCAAAGACCCGATGGTCGTGCTCAAAACGGAATACAGCCGTGGGGGGCGCAACTCCGCCACCGTGCGCATGAAGCTCAAAAGCCTGATCGCCAACTTTGGCACCGAAGTGGTCTTCAAGGCCGACGACAAAATGGACCAGATCATTCTTGAAAAGAAAGAATGCACCTACTCCTACTTTGCCGACCCCATGTACGTGTGGATGGATACCGAATACAACCAGTACGAAGTGGAAAACGAAAACATGGGCGACTCGCTCAACTACCTGGAAGAAGGCATGCCCGGCGAAGTGGTCTTCTATGAAGGCAAGGCCATTTCTGTGGAATTGCACACCAGCGTAGAACGCGAAGTGACCTGGACCGAGCCTGCCGTGAAAGGCGACACCTCCGGCAAAGTGCTCAAACCAGCGAAAATCGCCACAGGTTTTGAAGTGGGTGTGCCGATTTTTGTGGCCCAAGGCGACCGCATCGAGATCGACACCCGCACCGGCGAGTACCGCCGCCGCGTCTGAACCCACCCACCCCCGTGAGAAGGCTCCCACTGGGGGCCTTTTTTCATGGCACCGGAGACACCCCATGGACAGCACCCACGACATCCGCGAGCACCCTTTGGCCCAGGCCTGGGAAGTGCTGCAAGCCCAGCACACCCAGGGTGAGGCCTTGCAGGTCGACTCGAACCGACTCGCCTTTGCCGACCCCGAGTTTTTGCTGCGCCGCGAAACGCGCGGCATCCGCTTTCAGCTCGAGATGCTCAAACCCGACCTGGCCCAGCTAGAGCGCGGCATCGAACACACCGTGGTGGTGTTTGGCAGCGCCCGTTTTCGCTCCGAACAAGAGGCCCAGGCCCAACTGCAACTGGCCCAGGCCAGCGGTGAAGTCGGCGCCATTGCCCGTGCCCAAACGCTGCTGAAAAATGCCCGCTATTACGAACTGGCCAGGGCGTTTGGGCGTCGGGTGGCCGAGCACAGCCTAGGCCAATCGCTCAGCGAACAAATGTTTGTTTGCACCGGTGGGGGCCCCGGCATCATGGAGGCCGCCAACCGCGGGGCCCAAGAGGGGGGTGGCATCAGCGTGGGCCTGAACATCGCCCTGCCCCACGAGCAAGACCCCAACCCCTACATCACCCCAGGCTTGAGTTTTAAATTTCACTACTTTGCGCTGCGCAAAATGCACTTCATGATGCGCGCGCGCGCCTTGGTGGCCTTTCCAGGTGGCTTTGGCACGCTCGACGAATTGTTTGAAACCCTCACCCTGATCCAATGCAAAAAAGCCAAACCCGTGCCCGTGGTGCTGTTTGGCAGCGAATACTGGAAACGGGTGCTGCACCTGGACGTGCTGGTCGAAGAAGGCGTGATTTCAGCCGAAGACTTGCAGCTGTTTCGCTGCATCGACGATGTGGACGAGGCGTGGCGCTACATCCAGGATTTTTACGGGTCTTGACTCAGAGCGGTGACAAGACCTGATCGATGACCTCTTGGGTCAATCTGACATCACCAAAACTTTGATAGAACGATGTCAACCCAGCCATGTGGTCTTCATCAAAGCGGGCCGCACAGGCGTCGGCCACCATGATCACCCGGTAGTCGAGCATCATGGCATCGCGGGCCGCTGACTCGCAACACATGTTGGTGGCGGTGCCCACCACGATCAAATTGCGGATGCGCTTGGCGCGCAGCATGGAATCGAGTGGGGAGCTTCCAGCGATGAACGGGGAAAAGCGGGTTTTCCACACCCACCAATCGCTGGGCAGGCTGTTGAGCGCAGGGTAAAGCGCATGGCCTAGGGACCCTTCAGAGAGCTGATCGCGGTGGCGCGCGGCTTTTTCGGGTGTGAAAAAGTTGTCGTGATAGGTCGACCACAGGCTGTCACCGCCTTTGCCCGCAGTCATATTGACCCAAGCCACCGTGCCACCTTGCTGCCGGAGTGCAACGGCCAGTTGATTGATGTGGGGCACGATGGCACGCGCGGTGGGCACCTCGGCCACGTAAAAGTTTTGCATGTCAATCACCAGCAAAGCCGTCTCTGCGGCTGAAAAGGACGGGTAGACATTCAACCGGCCACGTTTGGTCATGACCCGATCTAGCACGTACTGAGGCCATTCAAAGGGGTGAACTTGATCTGAGGTATCCATGTGTTTATCCCTTTGTATTCGGCATTGAACTGGGGCCGCGTTCAGCGACCGCTTCCATCGGGGTACAGATATCGGCGCAGGGCCTGAGCGCACACATCGACAGCGGTGTAAGCCTCTCGGATGACCCGGCCCATGGTGATGAAGCCATGGATTTGCCGCTCAAAGCAAATGTACTGGGCCACACCACCCGCCTGTGACAAGGCATCTGCATATTGCAAGCCTTCATCGCGCAAGGGATCAAAGCCCGCCGTCAACAGCAAGGCAGGCGGCAAGTCTGCGTGGGAACTGGCTTTGAGCGGTGAGGCCCGCCAATCGTCGCCGTGCGCACGTGTGGGCAGGTAATGGTCCATGAACCAATCCATGGCTTGCGCGGTCAGGCCATAGCCCTCACCATTGGCATGGAAGCTGGGGGTATCGGGATACATCAGCGTGGCCGGGTAAATCAACAATTGAAATGCCGGTGGCTGTGCACTGCCCCGCGCCCCCAGGCAAACCGCCGCGGCCAAATTGCCGCCCGCACTGTCGCCGCCCACCGCCACCCGCAGCGGATCAATGTGCAAAACAGGGGCTTGCGACACCACCCAGTGAAAGGCCGCCAAGGCGTCTCCGTATGCAGCAGGAAACACATGCTCGGGCGCCAAGCGGTAATCCACAGAAAACACCGCACACCCGCTGGCTTGGCACAGTTGGCGACACAACACGTCATGCGTTTCAATGTTGCCAATCACCCAACCGCCACCATGAAAATACATCAAGGCCGGCAAGGTCTCTAAGGCTTGTGCGCCCGCGGGCCGGTATTCGCGCACCGGGACGCTGACGCCCCCCAAAGTGGGCAAATGGTCGCGGGTGAATGACACGCTGGGCGGATCGGGTTGCGTCAAGGCCTTGCGCACCAGATAAAACTCCCGGGCTTGCGCAGGTGGCAAGGTGTGCACCGGCGGCACATTGCGCTCCACCATCAGTTGCAGCAAGGCTTTGGCTTGGGTGTCTAGCATGTTTCGCTCCAAAAATTGGGGTTGCCACCGTGGGATGGTCTATGGCTGTGCACAGGCTGAAGGCCTTGAAAGATATCATG
>CAMDJU010000045.1 GCA_945900695.1 Bordetella parapertussis
CCTTGCTGGCCAGCGATCAAGCGGCCCCAAATGGCGTAGCGCTTGGGCCAAAAATCCTCGCCCTCGTCGTAAAAACGCTGGCCATATTGGTTGACCATGATGCCCAGGGACACGCAGTCCAAGCGGGTGGTGATGCCCCCGTCAAACAAAGGCGCGCGGGCATCAATGGCCACGCAATGCGCTTGGGTGGGGTCGCCAATCGCGTCGGCCCCGCTGGCCAGCATGTGCTTGAGCAGCACGCCCATGTTGAAGCGCGTGCCCCGGATCAAAAAGTTGTCTGCGGTCCACTCGCCCCATTGGTTTTGGCCCCAGGCCTCGCGTTGCCATGGGATGTTGGATTCGTAGCCACCGCAAGCCACCACACAGGCGCGGGCGGCAAAACGCCGCTCACCAGCCCAAGCGGCGACAAAACGCGGGCCGTCCCATTCCAGTCGGTCCACCTCGGTGTCGTAGACGATGTCCACGCCCAGCTTCTCGGCGCTGCGGAAATAGGCATTGATCAAGGCCTTGCCTCCGCCCATGAAAAATGCATTGGTGCGCGACAGGTGCAAGGTGCCAGACAGCGAGGGCTGAAAGTGAACGCCATGGCTGCGCATCCAATCGCGGCAACGCGAGGACTCGCGGATCACCAAACGGGTTAGGTGCTCGGTGGTTTTGCCCGCCGTGACCTTGTACATGTCTTGCCAGAATTCTTCCTCTGGATAGGCCTCGGTGAGCACGTCTTCGGGTGCATCATGCATGCAGCGCAGGTTGCGGGTGTGCACCGAGTTACCGCCGCGCCATTCTTTGGGCGCGGCTTCGAGCAGCAGCACCTTGGCACCCGCTTCGCAGGCGGTCAATGCCGCGCACAAGGCGGCGTTGCCACCCCCCACCACGATGACATCCCACACAGCTTGTTGGGTAACAGGGTCTTTCATGGGGCCAGACTGTAGCGGTTTTGGTCCCCCAGGTGGCCCCCGGCGGGTCATCTGCGCGGCACCTAAAATGCGGCCATGAGCATCAAATCAGACAAATGGATTCGCCGCATGGCGCAGCAGCACGGCATGATCGAGCCTTTCGAGCCCGGCCAGGTGCGCGAGGTCAATGGGCAAAAGATCGTCAGCTATGGCACCAGCAGCTATGGCTATGACATCCGCTGCGCCCCAGAGTTCAAGGTGTTCACCAATATTTACAGCACGGTAGTGGACCCCAAGAACTTTGACGAAAGGAGTTTTGTGGATATCACCGCCGATGTGTGCATCATCCCGCCCAACAGCTTTGCCTTGGCGCGCACCATGGAGTACTTTCGCATTCCGCGCAATGTGCTGACCATTTGTCTGGGCAAAAGCACCTATGCGCGCTGCGGCATCATTGTCAATGTGACACCCTTCGAGCCCGAGTGGGAAGGTTATGTGACCCTGGAGTTCTCCAACACCACCCCGCTGCCGGCCAAAATTTACGCCGGTGAGGGTTGCGCCCAGGTGCTGTTTTTCGAGAGCGACGAGGTCTGCGAGACCAGCTACAAAGACCGCGGCGGCAAGTACCAAGGCCAAGTGGGCGTGACCCTGCCCAAAGCCTGATGCCCCCTGTTGCGGGGCCGCCACCCCCGGGGTGAGACAATGTCGACATCCATGAGTTCTTTTTCAAACCTACAGCTGGCCCCCGAGCTGGCACGCGCCGTGGCCGAAATGGGCTACGAATCCATGACCCCGATCCAAGAGCAGGCCATTCCGGTGGTCTTGTCGGGTCGCGATGTGATGGGGGCGGCCCAAACCGGCACCGGCAAAACCGCCGCCTTCTCGCTGCCCTTGCTGCAGCGCATGATGAAGCACGAAAACGCTTCCACCTCCCCAGCCCGCCACCCGGTGCGTGCCCTGGTGTTGTTGCCCACCCGAGAGCTGGCCGATCAGGTCGCCCAGCAGGTGGCGGCGTATGCCAAGTTCACCGATTTGCGCAGCACCGTGGTGTTTGGTGGCATGGACATGAAGCCCCAAACTCTGGAGCTGAAAAAAGGCGTTGAGGTGTTGGTGGCCACGCCCGGGCGACTGCTGGACCACATCGAGGCCAAAAACGTGGTGCTCAACCAGGTTGAATATGTGGTGCTGGATGAGGCCGACCGCATGCTCGACATCGGCTTTTTGCCCGATTTGCAGCGCATCCTGAGCTATTTGCCCAAGCAACGCATCACCTTGTTGTTTTCCGCCACCTTCTCCCCCGAGATCAAACGGCTGGCGTCCAGCTATTTGCAAAACCCCATCACCATTGAGGTGGCGCGGCCAAATGAAACGGCCTCCACCGTCAGCCAGCATTTCTACAGCGTGAGCGACGACGACAAGCGCCGCGCCCTGCGCCAGTTGATCAAGCGCCACGCGATCACCCAGGCCTTTGTGTTTGTCAACAGCAAACTCGGTTGTGCCCGTTTGGCGCGAACCCTTGAGCGCGACGGCCTCAACACCACGGCCTTGCACGGCGACAAAAGCCAAGACGAGCGGCTCAAGGCGCTGGATGCTTTCAAGCGCGGGGACGTGGACTTGCTGATTTGCACCGATGTGGCCGCCCGTGGCTTGGACATCAAAGACGTGCCTGCGGTGTTCAACTTTGACATCCCCTACAACGCCGAAGACTATGTGCACCGCATTGGCCGCACGGGTCGTGCCGGTGCCTCCGGCCTGGCTTTGAGCTTTGTGTCGGGCAATGACAACCGCTTGGTGGTGGACATTGAAAAGCTGATCAAGAAAAAGATTGAGCTGGAAGCGATTGAATTTGACGAGGACCGCCCGCGGGAGCGCATCAATACCGGGCGTCGCGCCTGGGGCGAGGACGATCCGCGCGATGTGCTGGACACCCCGCAGGCCCCAAGCACCCGCGCCGCTTCCCCTGCGCGCCCACAGCGGGCAGGCCCGCGCGATCCGTTTTTTGACAAGCCCTACGAGGCCCCCACCGAGGCGCCACCCCCGGCCTGGGAACCCGGCGAGCGCCCATCGGGCCGCATCTCGGCCAACATCAAGCCCAAGCGCAAGGTGGCCGCGCTGTTCAAAACGGAATCGTGAAGCCCCTCGACCCTGCACCTTGAGCGGGCAGGACCGATCAGCCACAAACCGTCCTGTTGGACCTTGATGCGTGACCGGATGCTTCAGGTCAAAGGTTCTGCCAACTCGGGGTTGGGAACTTGCACCCGCTGACCCCAACTGCCGTCTGAGTGCAGCTCCAAGGCGGTCAAAACGCCGCCCCACACGCACCCGGTGTCCAAACACGCCACGTCGCTGCGGTCCAACCAGCCCAGGGTGGACCAGTGGCCAAAAGCGATGCGGTGATCGGCACTTTGGCGCTTGGGCACATCAAACCAAGGCAGGTAACCTGCGGGCGCGTGCCCCGCACCTTCTTTGGTATTGAATTCCATGTGCCCCTCGGTTGTGCAAAAGCGCAAACGGGTCAGCACATTGACGATGCAGCGCCAGCGATCCACCCCTTGCAAGTTGTCTTGCCATGCGTCGGGGGTGTTGCCATAAAGCTGGGGTAAAAACTCATCCAGCTGAGGCGAGCGCAACACCGCTTGCACCTCGCTGGCCAGCGCCAACGTTTGCTCGGCTCCCCAAGCGGGCAGCACGCCGGCATGCACCATCAGGCAGTGGTGATGGCGCAAGGCCAGGGGCTGCTGGCGCAACCAGTCCAACAAAACTGCACTGTCATGGGCCTGCAATAAATCATCCAAAGTGTCGCTGCGGTGGGGTGGGCGCACCCCGTGGGCCACGGCCAGGGCGTGCAAATCGTGGTTGCCCAGCACGCATTGGGCGGCACCTTGCAAGGCCATCATGCGGCGCAGCACCGCCGCGGAGGACGGTCCGCGGTTGACCAAATCGCCCAGCAGCACCAACTGGTCGCGGCTGGGTGAAAAGGCCAGGTGTTGGAGCAAAAGGGACAAGGCTGGGTCGCAGCCTTGGACGTCGCCGATCAGGTAAAGTGCCATGCATGCGATTGTCTCCACTTTGCCCCCTGTGAATTTAAACCGCATGCCCGCATGGAACTGTTGCTGATCATTGGTTTGACCCTGCTGAATGGCGGCTTTGCCATGGCCGAAATGGCCTTGTCGGCCAGCCGCAAAGCGCGCTTGGTGGCCTTGGAAGAGGCCGGTGCCGCGGGTGCCCGTGCCGCCTTGGAGTTGATGGGCCAACCCACGCGGTTTTTATCCACTGTCCAAATCGGCATCACCTCGATTGGGGTCCTCAACGGCATCGTGGGTGAGGCTGCTTTCAGTCAAGGGCTGGGCCAATCCTTGATCGCTTGGGGCTGGAGCCCGTGGGCCGCTGCTTGGTTGGCCACAGCGGTGGTTGTCACGGTGATCACCATCACCACCATCATTTTTGGCGAGTTGGTGCCCAAGCGCATTGCCCAGTTGCACCCCGAGACCGTCGCCCGATGGTGTGCCCCAGTGATGCTGGCCTTGGCGCGATTGGCCCAGCCCATGGTTTTTTTATTGTCTGCGGCCACTGCCGGCGTGCTGACCTTGTTGCGCATCGATACCCGTGGCAGCCCCAGCGTGACCGAGGAGGAAATCACCGCCAGCCTTGACCAAGGGGTGGACGCCGGCTTGATCGAGTTGCACGAGCACCAAATGGTGAAAAATGTATTTCACTTGGACGAGCGCAGCCTGACCTCGATGATGGTTCCACGCGCCGATATCGAGTGGCTGGACGCCCGCACCACGGTGGCCCAGGCCTTGGCCCAAGTGGGTCAATTGGGGGCCCATTCTTGGTACCCGGTGTGCCGCGACGGCTTGGACCACGTGCTGGGTGCGGTCAGTGTGGGGCAACTGCTCGACCCGGCGCTGGACCGCGAGACCTTGATGGAAACGCTCGCCCAGCCCGTGCCGTTTGTGCCCGAAACCCTCACCGGATTGGACTTGTTGGCCCAATTTCGCCGCCCTGCAGCGGGAGACGCCGCCAGCCCAGACTGGCGCGACCACAGCCGAGGTCGACTCACTTTGGTGGTGGACGAATATGGTGTGGTGCAGGGCATGATGACCCCGCGCGATGTGCTCGAAGCCATCACGGGTGAGTTGTTGCAAACTTCTTCCCCAGAGGAGACGTGGGCCACACCAAGGGGCGACGGCAGTTGGTTGCTGGATGGTCTGATGCCCATCAGTGAGCTCAAGGTCCGTTTGGGGCTGACCGACTTGCCCTACGAAGACAAGGGGCGCTACAACACCGTGGCCGGCTTGGTGTTGGTGTTGGCGGGCCGTTTGCCCCGCACCGGCGAGCGGTTCGAAGGCGTGCAGTGGTCGTTTGAGGTGGTGGACATGGACGGGCGGCGCATTGACAAGGTGCTGGCCAAACCCCTGCCCGACACCGACGATACAGGGTAAGCACCCGGTTTTGCCGGCTTGATAAATTTGACAATACCTGCTTAGTTGGGGTTCAATTCCGTATGTCTGCGCCGCCTAGCCACGCCAATTTATCCATGGATGGGGTTGATGGCGCGCGCCTGAAGCAATTGCGCGAGGCCGCCGGTTGGGACGCCAAAGTGCTGGCCATCCGGGTCAGTTTGTCCAAAGAGCAGGTCCAGCAAATCGAAAACGGTGGCCACGACTTGTTCTACAACATGTCCATCAAACGCGCCAGTGCCCGCAAATTGGCCCTGGCCCTGGGGGCCGACCCGCACAGCGTGGTCACGCCCATGGCGACCGATCTGCCTTCGACATCGCCCATGCCTGCCGCCGCTGGTGTGCCGACTTGGCAAGCATCAGAGTTTGACGGCATGCGGCCCGAACGCTTGAATGGGCCTTTGACCGCCATGTGGGTGTGTGCTGGTTTGGCCCTGACCGTGATGGTCTTGGGTGTCACTCTGGGCCGGTGGGGCGATGGTGCACCACCCCCATGGCACCAGTGGCGTGTGGGGTGGGAGGGGTGGCAACAACGCGCTTGGGGCCTGATCAGCCCTGCAGCACCCACTGCCCCTGCGCAGATACAGAATCAGCCGCCAGTGCCGCCAGCGCCCCAAACGGCGGTTGTCGCACCCGACACCAACGGCCACCCAGAACCACCACACCTGCCCTTGACCCTGGCCAACTCCCCGGTCAACGACCCCGGCTTGGCCTGTCCACAGGCCGGCGATGATGGCCCTGTGGTGCAGCCGCTCAAAGCCTTCAAGGCCGGTCAGATGGTTTTTGTCCAAGCTGTGGGCGATGCGCATTTGTGCTTGCGTGACCACAGCGGCCAGGTGTGGTCGGTGAATTTCAAGGCCGGTCAAGAGCGCAGTTTTCAGGGTGCGCCGCCGTGGACTGTGCAGTCGCCCAGCCTGGCCCAGTTCAATGTGTTTTTCCAGGGGTGGAAGCTGCGCTTGCCCACCGACACCACCAAGAGTGTGCAGATCGTCGAGCTACAGCGCTGAGCCGCTGCCACTGGCCTGATCCGCGGGCTTTGCACGGCACGAGGCTTTGCACATCCTTTTCTCGGCCGACGGCCGTGATTTCTGGCTGGGAGACAATTCGCGCATGCCTAAGCCTTCACCCTCACCCACGGATACCCCCCCATCTGCGTCTGGCCCCTTGGCTGGCATCAAGGTGGTGGAACTCGGCCAGCTGATTGCGGGGCCCTTCGCGGCCAAAACCTTGGCCGACTTTGGCGCTGACGTCATCAAGATCGAACCCCCGGGCGTGGGCGACCCTTTGCGCAGATGGCGCTTGCTCAAAGACGGCACATCCGTGTGGTGGCAGGTGCAGTCGCGCAACAAGCGGTCCCTGGCCTTGAATTTGCGCGATCCCCAGGCCCAAGACCTCGTGCGTCAACTCGCCGCCGATGCCGACGTGTTGATTGAAAACTTTCGCCCTGGTGCCATGGAGGCATGGGGCTTGGGCCCTGAGGTGCTGCAACAACTCAACCCACGGCTGATTGTGTTGCGCATCAGTGGCTACGGGCAGACCGGGCCCTGGCGTGACAAGCCGGGTTTTGGTGTGGTCGCTGAGGCCATGGGGGGTTTGCGCCACCTCACGGCCGAGCCCGGGCGCGTGCCGGTACGGGTCGGGGTGAGCATTGGCGACACCCTCGCGTCCCTGCACGGGGTGATTGGCATTTTGATGGCATTGCACGAGCGCCACCGCAGTGGCCTGGGCCAGGTGATCGACATGGCTTTGTACGAAGCGGTGTTCAATTGCATGGAGAGTTTGTTGCCCGAGCACAGCGCTTTTGGTGCGGTGCGTGAGCCCGGGGGCAGCGCCTTGCCTGGCATTGCGCCCACCAATGCGTATCGCTGCAACGACGGTGGATATGCCTTGGTGGCGGGCAATGGCGACAGCATTTTCAAGCGCCTCATGCACGCCATTGGGCGCGACGATTTGGGCCAGGACCCGGCATTGGGCGACAACACCGGGCGTGTCAAACGGGTGGTCGAAATTGATGCCGCCATTGAAGCCTATACCTTGCAGCACTCGGTGGACGAGGTGCTGGAGATGCTTGAGCAAGCCCAAGTTCCGGGCGGGCGCATCTATTCGATTGCCGATATCGCCAACGATGCGCATTACCAGGCCCGGGGCATGATTGAACAAATCACCATGCCAGATGGCAGCCAGCTCAGTGTGCCTGGTGTGGTGCCCAAGCTCTCGCGCACCCCTGGCGGCTTGCGCAGCCTGGCCCCGGCGCTGGGGCAAGACACCGATGCGGTGCTCACTGAGATGGGTTTGACACCGGCCCAAATCCAAACCTTGCGCCAGCGCGGGGTGGTGGCCTGATGGAGTTGCAAGACCTGTTGTACAGCCAAGGTTTTGGCACCCGCCGGGTGTGTGTGGGTTTGGTGCAAAAGGGCTGGGTGCGGCTGCAAACCGATGGGCAGTGGCAAACCTGCGAAGACCCCTGGTTGGCGGTTGATGCCAGCTTGGATTGGCCGTTTGAAGTGCAAGGTCAGCCATGGGTCTACCGAGAGCGAGCTCACCTCATGCTGCACAAACCGGCGGGCACCGAATGCTCACGCAAACCATCGGCCTGGCCCAGCATTTACAGCTTGCTGCCTGCGCCTTTGCGCCAGCGGCCGCAAAAGGGCGCTGTCGATGGGGTGCAAGCCGTGGGCCGCTTGGACCAAGACACCACCGGTTTGCTGCTGCTCAGTGACGACGGACAGTTCATCCACCGAATGGCCTCGCCGCGCCACCATGTGCCCAAGGTGTACCAGGTGCACACGGTCGATGAGGTCAGTGCGGTGCAAATCGACAAACTTTTGGCTGGTGTGGTGCTCGACGACGACCCGCAACCGGTGCGAGCGGCGGCCTGCCAAGCCCTGGGCAGCCACCATGTGGCCTTGACCCTGACCGAGGGCAAATACCACCAGGTCAAGCGCATGCTGGCTGCGGTGGGCAACCGCGTGCAGACCCTGCACCGCTCATCCATGGGGGGCTTGCACCTGCCAGAGAATTTGTTGCCCGGTCAGTGGCGCTGGCTCACCCACAGCGATTTGCAAGCGTTGGGCTACACGCCCTGAGCTGGCGCTGCGCAGGACGCCAAAAAACGCACCACTGTATCCAGCGCCTGTGCGGGTTGATCGCGGTGCGGCGTGTGGCCGCAGTCCTCGATCACCACGCGTTCGATGCGGCCTTGCGGGTGGATGTCATTGATTTGTTGCAAGCTGCCATAGGCGTCTTGGCGGCCTTGAAGGGCCAACACCGGGTCCACGATGGCGTGGCAGGTGGTGCGGATGTCAAAAGGGCGAAAAGCAGGCGACAACCAGATGTCGTTCCATTGCCAAAAGGCGGTGTCCACATCGGCATGAAAAGGGGCCAAGCGCTGGCGCAAATGACTTTGCTCGAAAGCGCGTTTGGCCACTTCGATGGCGGCAATGGAGATATCTTCCACGATGACATGTGGCGCCATGGCAATGCAAGCGTGCACCGGATATCGGCTGGCATAGAGCAGGGCGATGCTGCCACCATCGGAATGCCCCAGCAACACTGGTTTTTGAATGCCGGCTTGGGCCAAAAATTCGGGCAATACCTGCCAGGCTTCCTGTTGCAAATAGTCGGGCCTGAGGGCGTTGGTGCCGCGCACATCGGGCACGCTGTCGGAGTGGCCATAACCTCGGCGCGAATAGACCCAGCCAGAGCGCCCCGTGGCTTGGCAAACGAGCAGCGGCCAGTCCAGTCCACGCTGGGTCCACATCGCCACCGAGCCCAGGCCTTCATGCAAAAAGACCAAAGGCGCGAGCGCGGGGTCGGTGTCGGGCAGGGCAATGTGTCTGACCTCTAGGGCGACGCCGTGGCAAATGATGTGTGGCATGGAGACATATTAGCCGTGCGGGCCAACTGACCCAGTGCCATCGTTACACTTGCGCCATGGAATCAAACAGATGGTCCGTCGGACCTTGGGTTGTCAACATGCATGCATTTATTCGCCCATGCTTGGCTTGTTTGTGTGGGTTGTGGGCACTTTCGGTGGGGGCACAAACCCACCCAATCTTTGTGCTCAACTCCTTGAGCGCCAGCGTGAGTGTCATTGACCCCAAGACATGGCAGGTCACACGCCAAATTCCCACCGGCAAACAGCCCCATCACTTGTATCTCACCCCGGACGAAAAATCGGTCATCGTGGCCAATGCGGGTGGTGATTCACTGAGTTTTATCGATCCCAAAACCGCCCAGGTCCAGCGCGTGGTGCGCGGCACCGTCGACCCCTACCACTTGCGGTTTTCGCCCGACATGAAGTGGTTCATCACCGTGGCCAACCGGCTTGACCACATCGATATTTACCGCTGGGATGGCCAAAACCCGCAACTGGTCAAGCGCATACCTTCGGGCAAAACCCCCAGCCATTTGTGGATCGACACCCAAAGCACCACCGCTTACGCCAGCATGCAAGACAGCGATGAGCTGGTGGCGGTGGACCTGGCCACGCAAAGCGTGAAATGGCGCGTCAAAACCGGCTCTTTGCCTGCCGATGTGTTTGGCACCCGCGATGACAGCACCTTGTTGGTGGCCTTGACCGGCGGCAAAGAGGTGCAGGTGTTTGACTTGCGTGCCAACCCGGCCAAACTGGTGCGCACCATTGCCACGGGGGAGGGGGCACATGCTTTTCGTTCTGCAGGCGATGGGCGCCATGTCTATGTCAGCAACCGCGTGGCCAACACCATCAGCAAAATCGATTTACAAACCTTCGCTGTGGTGTCGCAGTTCAAGGCCCCGGGTGGGCCCGACTGCATGGAACTCAGCGCCGATGGGCGCTGGCTGATGGTGTCTTCGCGCTGGATCAAAAAAGTCAGCGTCATCGATACCCAGAACGGTGCCTTGGTGCGCCAAATCAAAGTGGGCAAATCTCCGCATGGCATTTGGACCTTGGATCACGCCCCGCGCCTGTGAGCCTTTCATGGACCAGCTGCTGAGCCGTTGCTGGGCTTGGCTTTGCTTGACCCTTTGCCTATGGATGGTGGCGGCTCAGGCGCAGGCCCAAACCGCATTGGCCCAAGGCGCTGCTGCGCCGCACGTGGGCGCATCTGGTCATGCCGGCGCGAACGGCGCGACCCAGCCCAACGCGGCCCTGCCCGTTTCCCCAGGGACAACCCCTTGTGCGCGCCCGCTGTACCTGACGTTTGACACCGGCCACATGGGGGTGGCCGAATTGATCGCCGATGTGTTGCGTCGCCAGCAGGTGAGGGTCACTTTTTTTGCAGCCCATGAACCTACTCAAGTGGGAGATGGCAGTTTGGGCGAGCACTGGGCACCGTGGTGGCGCGATCGCGCCGCCGAGGGCCATGCCTTCGCCTCACACACTTTTGACCACGTGTACTGGAGGGCCGATTTGCCCGGCGGACGCTTTCGCGTGCGTGCCAGCGCGGGCCCCGATAAAAACAAAAACCGTGATTGGGGTGCCGATCAGTACTGCCAAGAAATCACCCGCGCCCGTGATCGCCTGCAAGCCATCACAGGGAGAGCCCCTTTGCCTTTGTTTCGGGCGCCGGGTGGCAAGACTTCCCCGGCCCTGTTGAGTGCTGCCCGCGCCTGTGGATTCGCCCATGTGGGCTGGGCGCCTGCGGGGTTTTTGGGCGACGAATTGTCCAGCCAGACCCACCCCAATGCCCAACTGCTGCAAAGCGCTTTGCGGGACATCCGCCCTGGCGATATCTTGATGGCCCACTTGGGCATTTGGTCGCGCCAAGACCCGTGGGCGCCCGCCGTGTTGGAGCCTTTGATCGTGGGCCTAAAACAAAAGGGCTTTTGCTTTGCCACCTTGCGCGAGCACCCGCAATATGCAGCCCATGTGCGCCAAGCCGCACAAGGTCGTGCATCCACCGCCCTGGCCCGTACCAGTGGTTTTCCTTGAGGCCAGCACATGGACAACTTGATCGACCTGTTTTCTGCAGCCCAATCGGCGCTGTTTGAATCGCTGGTTCAACCCTTGGCGTTTGCACTCGGTCTGGGCCATTGGTTGGAGGTGGCCTTTGAGGGCACCGGTTGGCTGCTGGTGGGTTTGCTGCAATTGGGGGTGATGCTGTTGGTCATCCAGCCCCTGGAATGGTGGCGACCGGTTGAGCCCATGCGCGACAGCCGCGCCGTGCGCAGCGATGTGATTTACACCTTGATCCATCGCTTGGGCGTGTTTCGCTTGGCCCTGTTTTTCACCTTGGACCCGCTGGCCGATGCGCTGTTTGGCACTTTGCGCACAGCGGGCTGGAGCGGCATTCACCTGGATGACCTGTGGCCGGGGGTCACCGATGTCGCGGCTGTGGCCTTTGTCATGTACCTGGTGCTGTTTGATGCCCTCAATTACGCCATTCACCGCGCCCAACACCAATGGGGTTGGTGGTGGGCTTTGCATTCGGTGCACCACTCCCAGCGCCACATGACCCAGTGGACCGATCAGCGCAACCACTTTTTGGACGATTTGCTGGTGGCCGTGGTTTGGGTTGTCGTGGCCCAGGCCGTGGGCATGCCCCCCGGGCAATTTGTGGCGGTCGTGGCGCTGACCCAGTTGTTGGAAAACTTTCAACATGCCAACCTGCGTTTGTCCTTTGGTGCTTGGGGAGAGCGGTGCTTGATCAGCCCGCGTTTTCACCGCTGGCACCACAGCGTCGGCTGGGGCCATGAAAGCCCTCGCGCATCAGACGACCCCAGTGGCCCCATGCCTTTGGGGGGGCATAATTTTGGTGTCTTGTTCCCTTGGTGGGACGATCTGCTGGGAACGGCTTTGCGCGGCAACCATGACCCAGCCACCGGGATCCGCGATCAAATTGAACACGGGCGCGATTACGGCCAAGGGGTTTGGGCGCAACAGGTATTGGGCCTGCAACGGATGTGGCAAGCCTTGCGCCAGCACCATTGAGCCTTTCACACTGCTGAAGGGCCTGGGCAGATGGCGTAGGATGCGCGCCATGAATGCTGACTCCGCCCCAACTTCCCATGCCCTGGACACCTTAAAAGGCTTTGGCCTGATCATTGTGGGCGACGAAATTTTGTCCGGTAAGCGTGCCGACAAACACCTGACCAAAGTGATTGAATTGCTTTCGTCCCGCGGCTTGGGGCTAGAGATGGCCGAGTATGTGGGCGACGACCCGCTGCGCATCACCGACAGCCTGCGCCGCGCTTTTGACAGCGGCATGGTGGTGTTTTCCTGCGGCGGCATTGGTGCCACCCCCGACGACCACACGCGACAGTGTGCGGGTCAGGCCTTGGGCCTGCCCTTGGCCTTGCAGCCCCAAGCCAAGCGCTTTATTTTGGAGCGCATCCGCGACCAAGCCGCCGAGCAAGGCGTGCCTTATGAACCCGATCGCCCCGAACACCTGCACCGATTGAACATGGCCATGTTTCCGCAAGGCGCAGAGGTCATCCCCAATCCTTACAACAAGATCGCTGGTTTCACCTGCCACGGCCCGCGCAGCCCGGTGCACTTTGTACCTGGTTTTCCGGTGATGGCCTGGCCCATGATCGAATGGGTGCTCGACTCCCACTACGCGCCTTGGTTCCATCTGGCCGAAAAAATCGAGAAATCCATCGTCATCTACGGCGGCATGGAGGCCACCCTCACGCCGCTGATGCAGTCGATTGAAGCGCGGTTCGAAGGCGCCAAGGTGTTCAGCCTGCCCAGCGTCGACCACCCGGTGCATGGACGGCATGTGGAGTTGGGCGTCAAGGGCTTGGTTGACGTGGTCGAGCAAGCCTATCCCGCCATGCTGGAAGGCTTAAAGGCCTTTGATTTTCAATTTGGCCCTGAAATGGTGCGAAAATAGAGATTGCACCAAATTGGGTCAAATAAAATTGCACCATAAAAGTGCGTAAAAAGTCTTTTTGATGTGGGTGCTTGCCAAATCCACGCGAGCGAGACTTTTAATTAATAAACTCGAGGCAAAATTCACTTTTCCGCTTCAAGCCAGACCGTGTCGTGATGGCACAGTTTCTGCATAAGGCTTTGTAACTATTTTTCAACCACCAACCTACTGGAGAAATTGATGGCCAAGACCGTCGCTGATGTGCTCAAAATGGTGAAAGAACACGATATCAAGTTCGTGGATTTTCGCTTTACCGATACCCGTGGCAAAGAACAGCATGTGAG
>CAMDJU010000046.1 GCA_945900695.1 Bordetella parapertussis
CAAGCGATTGAAAACGATGTCCATGCCGTGGGCGTGTCCACACTCGCGGCCGGACACAAAACGCTGGTGCCTGAAATCATCCAGGCTTTGAAAGCGCAAGGTGCAGACGACATCATTGTTTTTGTGGGGGGCGTCATTCCCCGTCAAGACTATGACTTTTTGTACAGCGCTGGTGTGAAGGGCATATATGGGCCTGGCACACCCATCCCCGTGAGTGCGCGGGGTGTTTTGACGCACATCCAACAGGCCCTGGCATCCCATTGATGGTTTGCATTGGTTTTTCTCCATCGGTGCGCCAGCCATGAGCCCACCCGATTTAGACCCACAACCCCAGGCCATTTTGACGGGCCTGCTGCAGGGGGATGCGGTGGTTCAGCGCCGCAGCATGGCCAAAGCCATCACCTTGCTGGAATCCACCCGAGCGGATCACCGAACGTGGGCGGATGACTTGCTCACGGCCATGCTGCCCCACACCGGTCGCGCATTTCGGTTGGGTTTGAGTGGCGTGCCCGGCGTGGGTAAAAGCACCTTCATTGAGGCCCTGGGTTTGTTTTTGATCGGACAAGGGCACCGGGTGGCTGTGCTGGCGATTGACCCTTCCTCATCTGTATCGGGTGGCTCGATCTTGGGCGATAAAACCAGGATGGAGCATTTGTCGGTCCACCCAAGTGCCTTCATCCGGCCCAGCCCCAGCAGTGGCAACTTGGGGGGCGTGGCTGAAAAAACGCGCGAATGTATGTTGGTGTGCGAGGCCGCAGGATACGACGTGGTGATCGTTGAAACCGTGGGTGTGGGCCAAAGTGAAACCGCTGTGTCGGGCATGACGGATTTGTTTGCCGTGATGCAACTGCCCAACGCGGGTGACGATTTGCAAGCCATCAAAAAGGGCATCATGGAGCTGGCGGATCTGGTGTTGATCAACAAAACCGATCTCGATGCGCAGGCGGCCACCCGTGCGCAAGCCCACATCAGCAGTGCGCTGCGCTTGTTTGCCCCACACCCCCACGCGGCAGGTGATGCCGCTCCGTGGCAGCCCCCCGTGATGCTGCTCAGTGCTTTAAAGGGTTCGGGGATCGATGACTTTTGGGCCCATGTGCTGCAACATCAACAGATTCAAAAGGCCAATGGTTTGTTCATCCATCGCAGACAAACCCAAGCATTGACCTGGATGAACGAGCGCATTCAAGCGGGTTTGCAATCCGCATTCAAAGAAAACCCACGGGTCAAAAATTTATGGCCAGACTTGACCGCTCAGGTTCTATCGGGCCGATTGGCCCCATCAACAGCTGCACGCAGGCTTTTGCAGGCGAGCCGAAACCATCCAAATTCATCAGGAGAAACCAATGCAGGACATCAATGAACAGCTTGAACTCAAGCGCAGTGCGGCGCGCCAAGGTGGCGGTGTCAAGCGCATTCAGGCCCAGCATGCGAAGGGAAAGTTGACGGCCCGCGAGCGCTTGGAAATTTTGCTGGACGAGGGCACCTTTGAGGAGTGGGACATGTTTGTCGAGCATCGCTGTGTCGACTTTGGCATGGCCGACAACAAAATACCCGGGGATGGTGTGGTCACCGGCTACGGCATGATCAATGGGCGTTTGGTGTTTGTGTTCAGCCAGGACTTCACCGTTTATGGTGGTGCCTTGTCCGAAACCCATGCGGAGAAAATTTGCAAGATCATGGACCAGGCCATGAAGGTGGGGGCACCCGTCATTGGCTTGAATGATTCAGGCGGGGCCCGCATTCAAGAAGGTGTGGCTTCATTGGGCGGATATGCCGACGTGTTTCAGCGCAATGTGATGGCCAGCGGCGTGGTGCCGCAAATCAGCCTCATCATGGGGCCATCGGCGGGTGGTGCGGTGTATTCGCCAGCCCTGACCGACTTTATCTTCATGGTCAAGGACAGTTCATACATGTTTGTGACCGGCCCAGAGGTGGTCAAAACCGTCACCCATGAAGAGGTCAGCGCTGAAGAGTTGGGTGGCGCGGTGACCCACACCACCAAGAGCGGCGTTGCAGACATGGCCTTCAACAACGATGTGGAAGCCTTGTTGATGCTGCGCCGACTTTATAACTACTTGCCCTTGAACAACAAAGACAAAGCCCCTGTGCGCAAAAGCGGTGACCCCACCGATCGCTTGGATTTCAGCTTAGACACCTTGGTGCCCGACAACCCCAACAAGCCTTACGACATGAAAGAGTTGTTGCTCAAAACAGTGGATGACGGCGATTTTTTTGAGTTACAGACCGAGTACGCCAAAAACATATTGATTGGCTTTGCCCGCATGGATGGCCAAACCGTGGGGATCGTGGCCAATCAACCCCTGGTCTTGGCAGGGTGTTTGGACATCAAAAGCGCCATCAAAGCCGCCCGTTTTGTTCGATTTTGTGATGCCTTCAACATACCTGTCTTGACCTTTGTGGATGTGCCTGGCTTCATGCCGGGGACCAGCCAAGAGTACGGCGGCATCATCAAGCATGGCGCCAAGTTGCTGTATGCCTATGCGGAATGCACTGTGCCAAAAGTCACGGTCATTACCCGCAAGGCCTATGGCGGTGCCTATGACGTGATGTCTTCCAAACATTTGCGCGGCGATGTTAATTTTGCATGGCCCAATGCTGAAATTGCCGTGATGGGTGCCAAAGGTGCGGTGGAAATCATTTTCCGAGAAGACAAAGGCGACCCGGCCAAATTGGCGATGCGCGAGGCCGAGTACAAAGCCCGATTTGCCAATCCATTTGTGGCGGGAGCCAGGGGTTTTATTGATGATGTCATTCAGCCCCACGAAACACGCAAGCGCATCTGCAGATCTTTGGTGATGCTGAAAGAAAAAAGCATTGAAAACCCGTGGCGCAAGCACGGCAACATCCCTTTGTGAGACCAGGATACCCATATGTTCAACAAAATTTTGATCGCCAACCGTGGCGAAATTGCCTGCCGTGTGATGGCCACTGCCAAGAAAATGGGCATAAAAACTGTGGCGGTTTTTTCGGAGGCCGACAAGTTATCCCGCCATGTTCAGTTGGCCGATGAGTCGGTTTTGATCGGCCCTGCAGCTTCACGCGAGTCTTACTTGGTCGCCGAAAAAATCATTGCGGCCGCCAAATCAACCGGCGCACAAGCCATTCACCCAGGGTATGGTTTTTTGAGTGAGAACGAATCTTTCGCCAAACGGTGTGAAGAAGAAGGCTTGGTTTTCATCGGACCCAAGCACCATGCCATCGCAGCCATGGGCGACAAAATTGCATCCAAAAAATTGGCTCAAAAGGCCCAGGTCAACACCATACCCGGGCATAACGAGGCCATAGAAAGCCCCCAGGAGGCAGTGCAAATTGCCCAATCCATCGGATACCCGGTGATGATCAAAGCCTCGGCCGGCGGTGGGGGCAAGGGCTTGCGGGTTGCGTTCAACGACAAAGAAACCCATGAAGGATTCACCTCTTGTCGCAACGAGGCCCGCAACAGTTTTGGCGACGACCGCGTGTTCATTGAAAAGTTTGTGGAAGAGCCCAGGCACATCGAAATTCAAGTGTTGGGCGACGCACACGGGCACGTCATTTTCCTCAATGAGCGTGAATGCTCTATCCAACGTCGGCACCAAAAGGTCATTGAAGAAGCGCCGTCACCTTTTATCAGTGACGAAACCAGGGTGGCCATGGGTGCCCAGGCTGTTGCCTTGGCCAAAGCGGTTCAATACCAAAGTGCTGGCACGGTCGAGTTTGTGGTGGGCAAGGATCAGAGCTTTTACTTTTTAGAGATGAATACCCGTCTTCAAGTTGAACACCCAGTGACCGAATGCATCACGGGATTGGACTTGGTGGAGTGGATGATTCGAATCGCTGCCGGAGAAAAATTGAGCTTGCAGCAATCTGAAGTCCAGCGCAATGGTTGGGCCATCGAATGCCGCATCAATGCGGAAGATCCCTTTCGCAATTTCCTGCCCTCCACCGGGCGACTGGTTCGATTCCGGCCACCTGTTCAGACCATGTTCCAGGCCAACCCAGAGCAGTTGATGGGTGTGCGCGTGGACACAGGCGTTGTGGAGGGGGGGGAGATCCCCATGTTCTATGACTCGATGATTGCCAAACTCATCGTCCATGGTCGTGACAGAGCTGAGGCCATTGCCAAAATGCGAAATGCCTTGAATGGCTTTGTGATCCGCGGGGTCAGCTCCAACATTCCCTTTCAGTCGGCATTGCTGGCGCACCCCGACTTCATGTCTGGCGAGTTCAACACGGGATTTATTTCAGAGCACTATGCCCACGGTTTTCGGTCGGAAGATGTGAGCCATTCAGATGCCGACTTCTTGATTGCATTGGCCTCCTTTGTTCGCCGCAAGTCACGCGAGCGTGCGGCGGGCTTGAGCGGGCAACTGCCCGGCTATGACGTCAAAGTGGGCCAGCAATACACGGTCATCACCTTGGACGCCCATGGGGATCACACCCACACCCAGGTAGAGGTCGATGACTCTGGGGGGCGACATGACACCGCTGTGATCAAGGTGAATGGAAAAAATTACGCCATCGAAAGCCACTCTCGGTTGAATGATGTGGCGATTCATGGCACTGTCAACGGACAGCCTTTCACCGCACAGGTTGAGCGTGGCTCCACCCAGAACCCCCTGGGCTTAAAAGTTCAGCACAATGGTTCGAGCATTCAGGTGCTGGTCATATCGCCTCGGATGGCCGAGCTTCACCGCTTGATGCCTTTCAAGGCCCCACCAGACTTGAGTCGTTTTGTGTTGTCACCCATGCCGGGTTTGTTGGTGGAGGTGGCTGTTCAAGCAGGCCAAAAAGTCATGGCTGGCGAACGCGTGGCCGTGATTGAAGCGATGAAGATGGAGAACGTGTTGTTTGCAGCCCAAGATGGCATTGTCAAAAGTGTGGTGGCTGCAAAAGGTGAATCCTTATCGGTTGACCAAGTTATATTGGAATTTGAATCATGAGCGCAAACCAACTTCGCCCTTTCAAGGTGTTGGGCATTCAGCAAATTGCGATTGGTGGTCCTGACAAGCATCGGCTGCGTCAACTGTGGGTGGACAAGCTGGGCCTTGCGTTGACCGGGCACTTTGTGAGTGAAAGCGAAAATGTGGACGAAGACATTTGCGCCATGGGTGCAGGCCCTTTCAAGGTTGAAGTCGATCTCATGCAACCATTGAATGCCGACAAAAAACCAGCTGTTCATGCCACGCCATTGAACCATGTGGGTCTTTGGATTGACGATCTGGCCACAGCTGTTCAATGGCTCACGGCGCAAGGGGTGCGCATGGCGCCTGGGGGTATCCGCAAAGGTGCGGCGGGCCACGATATTTGCTTTTTACACCCCAAGTCGAATGAAGAGTTTCCCATTGCAGGGGAGGGTGTGTTGATCGAATTGGTGCAGGCGCCGCCGGAGGTGATCAATGCATTTTCGGCTTTGACCGCACTAGATCACTGAGGATTGTCATGTCCTTTTGCCCAATGGTCTTGGCTTTCAAGGCTTGAGCGCGTGCGAGTGCCGCTTGTACCATTGATTTTTTGCGGCTTTCTTCGTCGATCGACTTTGGGGTTGCGCTCTCTCCAAAAGTGGTATCGGCAGTCTCGGAATGGGCCTGGGCTGAATGGGCTCTTTGGGTTTCAGGTGCTTGTTCAGCCAAGCGCGACCGGTGCGCAGCATACCGGTCCCGCGCGTGGTCGGCCTCTTTTGCACTCCAGGCTTGCCAACCGGTGAAGTCGCCAGTGATGTTTTCCATTTCAATGCAATCGACGGGACAGACGGGCAGGCACAACCCACAGCCTGTGCAGTGTGCTTCGATCACGGAATGCATGTGTTTGTTGCTGCCAAAAATGGCGTCAGTGGGGCACACTGGCAGGCACAAAGTACATCCAATGCACCAGCTTTCGTCGATCCAAGCCACGTGGCGTGCCGTCTCTGTGCCGTTTACGGGGTTCAATGGGCCAACAGGGCGACCCGTGATGGCTGCGAGCCTTTCAATGCCCGCTTGACCGCCTGGCGGACATTGGTTGATATCGGCGGATTCTTCAGCAATCGCTTTGGCGTAATGCGCACAATCGGGGTACCCGCAGCGCGTGCACTGCGTTTGCGGCAATGCGGCCAGTATGCGATCGCTCAGGTTCACGTGGTTTTTAGAGAGGCTCTGCGTGTTTTGGCTGGAACCAACTTTTTGCTGGGTGTGGGCTTGCTTTGAGCCGCCACATGGTGGGCCAAGATAAAGTCCCGCACTTGGGGGAAAACAATTTCGCGCCAGCGACGGCCACTGAAAATGCCGTAATGACCTGCGCCAGGAACTTCCAAGTGTTTTTTATGGTTGCTGGAGATACCCGTGCAGAGTTGATGTGCGGCTTGTGTCTGGCCTGAGCCAGAGATATCGTCCAGCTCACCTTCAACGGTCAATAAAGCCGTGCCTTTGATGTCTTGGGGGCGAACACGCTCTGCTTCGCCATTGGGATTGCGCACATCCCAGGTGCCTTTGACCAGTGCAAACTCTTGAAAAACAGTTTTGATGGTTTCCAAGTAATAGTCGGCATCCATATCCAGCACCGCGTTGTACTCGTCGTAAAACTGGCGGTGGGATTCTGCGCTGGAGTTGTCGCCTTTGATCAGGTCTTTGAAATAGTCGTAATGGCTTTTCAGATGCCGATCGGGATTCATGGCGACAAAACCGGTGTGCTGCATGAAACCCGGGTACACACGCCTGCCGGCACCCGGGAAATTTTGCGGAACCCGAAAAATCACATTGTTTTCAAACCATTCGAAGCTTTTGTTCATGGCCAAATTGTTCACCGCAGTCGGTGACTTGCTGGCATCAATGGGGCCGCCCATCATGGTCATGGACTTGGGAAGCTTCTCCCCTTGTGAGGCCATCAGGGAGACGGCAGCCAAGACGGGAACCGTGGGCTGGCACACGCTGACCACATGGCAGTGCCCATATTGCTTTTGCAAATGTTGAATGAATTCGCGGATGTAATGAACGTAATCGTCCAGGTGGAATTCGCCTTCAGAGAGGGGAACCAGCCGAGCGTTTTTCCAGTCGGTGACGTACACCTTATGGTCTGCCAGCATGGTTTTCACGGTGTCCCTGAGCAGGGTCGCGTAGTGACCTGAAAGGGGTGCAACGATGAGCACAACCGGCTGCACCTTGAGTCGGTTCAGCGTCGCAGGGTCGTCGCTGAAACGTTTGAACCGACGCAGCTCACAAAAGGGCTTGTCTATCTCAATGCGTTCGTGGATTGCAATCTCTTGATCGCCAATGGCCACCGTGCTGATACCGAATTGCGGTTTTTCGTAATCTTTGCCCAAGCGATACATCAAGTCGTAGGTGGCCGAAATTCTTTGCGAAAACGGGTTTTGACCCAGTGGCGATATGGGGTTGCTATAAACCTTGGCTGCTGCCTGGGCAAAATCGGCAAAAGGTTCCATCAGGGACCGCTGGGCTTCGTAAATTTGGTAGAGCATGGTGTTCCTGTTTGATGCAGTGCAATATAACAGTGGATTTTTAAATAAATTGGGGTGATCCCACCAAAATGAGATGTCAAATCAAAGTACTTTGGCAATGCTCGCGCAGACGTGATCGATGTTTTTACTGTTCAGGGCGGCGACGCACATGCGGCCGGTATCGGTGCCATAGACACCAAACTCGTTGCGCAATCGAATCATTTGGTCCTTGGACAGCCCAGAATAGCTGAACATGCCAATTTGCTGGGTAATAAAGCCCATGTCCCGTTGAACCCCCGCAGCTTTGAGGCCCTCCACCAGCTTTTGGCGCATTTCTTTGATCCGGACACGCATCTCGGCCAGTTCGCCTTCCCATAGCTTGCGCCATTCGGGGTTGTTGAGCACCGCCGCCACGACCGATCCACCATGGATGGGGGGATTGGAATAGTTGGTTCGGATGGCAATTTTGAGTTGGGACAGAACTTTGGCGGCTTCGTCAGCGGTTTCGCAGTGCACCGACAAAGCACCAACGCGCTCGCCGTAAAGGCTGAAACTTTTGGAAAAAGACGTCGCCACAAAAAAGCTCAATCCCGCTTGGACAAACAAGTCAATGACCGCACCGTCTTCGGCAATGCCCTGGCCAAAACCTTGGTAGGCCATGTCTAAAAATGCGGTCAATCCCTGGTTTTTAACGGTGTCCACCACTTGCTTCCATTGGTTGGGGGTGATGTCATAGCCCGTGGGGTTGTGGCAGCAAGCGTGCAAAACAACAATGGAGCCAGGTTTAGCCGACGCCAAGAAGGCGATCATTTTGGGGAAATCAACGCCCAGGGCTTGGGCGTCGTAGTATGGGTATGCCTCAACATCGAACCCAGCTTGGGTGAAAAGCGCTTTGTGGTTCTCCCAGCTTGGGTCGCTGATCAAAACCTTTGCCTGAGGACTCAAGCGCTTGAGAAAATCAGCGCCTACTTTGAGTCCGCCCGTGCCACCCAAGCACTGAACAGTGGCCACGCGCTTGGCTTGAACCGATGGGGAGTTCGCACCAAACACCAGTGCTTGTACGGCGCTGTCATATGCGGCAATACCGTCGATGGGCAAGTAACCTCGCGCGCTGGGTTTTTCCATCATCGCTTGCTCGGCTTTTTGAACACAAGCCAAAAGCGGCAATTTTCCATTGTCATCGTAATAAACGCCAACGCCCAGATTGACTTTTTTCGGGTTGCTGTCGGCAGCAAATTGTTCATTCAGTCCCAAAATGGGGTCGCGAGGTGCCATTTCGACGGCAGAGAACATCGACATGAGGTGTCCTTGATGGGGTGTTATGGTTGAAGATCGCGCAGCCTGTTGTAGGCTTCGTTGTTGTTGCTAATTTTAACGCTCACATGTCCACATCTCTTGCCGTAGATACGCCTCCAGTTCAGGGGGCAGTCGCTGAAGGCCAATTTGTTCAATATACGGGCTCACCTTTTGAACTTTTTCAGCCCTATTTGCCCGCGGGCGATCAACCGCAGGCGATTGAGCAATTGGTGGAGGGTGTGAATGATGGCGAAGTCTTTCAAACCCTTTTGGGCGTCACAGGTTCTGGCAAAACTTTCACCATGGCCAATGTGATTGCGCGCCTTGGCCGGCCTGCCATTGTTTTTGCGCCCAACAAAACCCTGGCCGCACAGCTTTACAGCGAATTCCGCGAGTTTTTTCCGCGCAACGCCGTGGAGTACTTCGTCAGCTATTACGACTATTACCAGCCAGAGGCCTATGTTCCCCAGCGTGACCTTTTTATTGAAAAGGACAGCGCCATCAATGAACACATCGAGCAATTGCGACTGAGTTGTACCAAAAGTATTTTGGAGCGACGCGATGTGATTGTGGTGGCCACGGTATCGGCCATTTACGGCATTGGTGAGCCTGAAAGCTACCATCAAATGGTGATGACTTTGCGCAGCGGCGACAAGTTGGGCCAGCGTGAGGTGATTGGCCAATTGGTGCGGATGCAGTATGAACGCAATGACATGGATTTTTCGCGGGGTTGCTTTCGGGTCAGGGGAGAGACGATTGACGTGTTTCCGGCTGAGCACAGTGAATTGGCGCTGCGGATCAGCTTGTTCGATGATGAAATTGAATCCCTTGAGTTACTGGACCCCTTGACAGGGCGGGTGCGCCAAGCTGTGCCCAGGTTCACGGTTTACCCATCGAGTCACTATGTCACCCCCCGAGATAAGGTGCTGGCTGCCATTGAAACCATTAAATTGGAGTTGGCCCAGCGCTTGGGTGAATTGGTCGGTATGGGTAAATTAGTCGAGGCGCAACGCCTGGAGCAAAGAACCCGCTTTGATTTGGAAATGTTGACAGAAGTGGGGCACTGCAAGGGCATTGAAAACTACACCCGTCACTTGTCTGGTGCCCAGCCAGGGGAGCCTCCCAGCACCTTGACCGACTACATGCCAAAAGACTCGGTGATGTTCTTGGATGAAAGCCATGTGCTCATGGGTCAATTTGGTGGCATGTACAACGGAGACCGAGCGCGAAAAACGACTTTGGTGGAGTATGGGTTTCGATTGCCCAGCGCCTTGGACAACCGCCCATTGAAATTAGAGGAATTTGAAAAACGCATGCGCCAAGTTGTGTTTGTGTCTGCCACGCCAGCCCAGTATGAAAAAGACCATTCTGGTCGCGTTGTAGAGCAATTGGTGCGCCCCACAGGGCTTGTGGATCCTGAGGTGGAAGTGCGCCCCGCGACCCATCAAGTCGATGATGTGCTTCAGGAAATTCGCTTGCGCGTTGATTTAAAAGAGCGTGTGTTGATCACAACATTGACCAAGCGAATGGCCGAGCAATTGACCGACTATCTGAGTGACAACGGCGTCAAGGTGCGCTATTTGCACAGCGATATTGACACGGTCGAGCGCGTGGAAATCCTGCGCGACCTTCGGTTGGGAACCTTTGACGTTTTGGTGGGCATCAACTTGTTGCGAGAGGGCATTGATTTGCCGGAGGTGTCTTTGGTCGCCATCATGGATGCCGACAAAGAGGGGTTTTTAAGATCAGAGCGCAGCCTGATTCAAACCATTGGCCGGGCAGCGCGCAATATCAATGGACGTGCCATTCTGTACGCTGACGTGATCACCGAATCCATGAAAAAGGCCATTGGTGAGACCGAACGACGTCGCGAAAAGCAAATTGCCACCAATCTGGCCGCAGGGATCACCCCCAAGGGGGTGTTCAAGCAGGTGCGCGATCTCATCGACGGGGTTCACAGCGACAAGGCTTCCAAAGAGGCGCAACGGGAGGAGTTGCTGCGTGCACAAGTTGTGGACATGGGTGAAAAAGACCTGGCCAAAGAGATCAAGCGCTTGGAGAAGGGCATGCTTGAGCATGCTAAAAACCTGCAGTTTGAGCAAGCCGCTCAAGTTCGCGACCAACTCGCGCGTTTGCGTGAACAGGTGCTCGGGGCCAGTGGCAAAGACACTTTGGCGAGAAACGAAGGCAAAAGCACCACTGCTTGAAGGCCTATTACCTGAGCAATTTGTTTGGGTATCTGCTATAGTTGACTTGTTTAGTCGACATAGCCCTAAGGAGCTTTTCATGCGTCTCACCACCAAAGGTCGTTTTGCAGTTACCGCCATGATTGACTTGGCTTTGCGCCAAAACAATGGCCCAGTGACTTTGGCTGCCATCAGCCAGAGACAACAAATTTCCTTGTCCTATTTGGAGCAGTTATTCGGCAAACTGCGTCGCAACGAATTGGTTGAGTCCACCCGCGGCCCAGGGGGAGGGTATACCCTTGGCCGCAGGGCTGCTGAAATTACTGTGGCGGACATCATTGTGTCTGTTGACGAGCCAATTGATGCCACCCACTGCGGCGGCAAAGAGAATTGTTTGGGTGAGTCAGGCCGTTGCATGACCCATGACCTGTGGACCAGCTTGAACCAACGCATGGTTGAGTTTTTGGATTCTGTCACTTTGCAAAAGCTGGTTGATGATCAATTGGCCAAAGGTGTGCAAATCGAATCAAAACCCATGATCAAGCGGGCCATTTCCAGTTCGCCCGTGGTCAAGCCTTTGCGTGTGAATGCACCCAACTCGGTTTTCGCACTGGGCAACGTTTTTGCTAAGAGCTGATTCTCGTTACATTTTTTAACCGACCAAAAAACAACCGCAGACAATGGATACCACGCCACATTTCCCCGTTTACATGGATTACGCAGCCACTAATCCTGTGGATCCCCGTGTGGTTGATGCCATGGTTCCTTGGCTAAGAGAACATTTTGGGAACCCCGCTTCACGCAGCCATGCTTGGGGTTGGGAGGCCGAAGAAGCGGTTGAAAAAGCACGCCAATATGTGGCTGAATTGATTGGTGCCGATCCCCGGGAAATTGTTTGGACATCTGGGGCCACCGAATCCAATAACTTGGCCATCAAAGGCGCTGCAAATTTTTACCAATCTCGCGGCAAACATTTGATCACCGTCAAGACCGAACACAAAGCCGTTTTAGACACCATGCGTGAGTTGGAGCGGCAAGGTTTTGAAGTCACTTATTTGGATGTTCAAGAGGATGGTCTGATCAGCATGGCTGCGCTTGAGGCGGCCATTCGCAAAGACACTATTTTGATCAGTGTCATGTTTGTGAACAACGAAATTGGCGTGGTTCAGGACATTGCTGCCATTGGGGCCATGTGCCGCGAAAAAGGCATCGTGTTTCATGTGGATGCCGCCCAGGCCACTGGCAAAGTTGATATCGATCTTCAGTCTTTGCCTGTCGACCTCATGAGCCTTGCATCGCACAAAACCTATGGACCCAAGGGAATCGGTGCCTTGTACGTGCGTCGCAAACCCCGTATTCGCCTGGAGGCCCAAATCCATGGAGGTGGGCATGAAAGAGGCATGAGAAGCGGCACCTTGCCTACCCATCAGTGTGTCGGTATGGGTGAAGCCTTCAGGTTGGCAAAGATCGAGATGGCTGACGATTTAAAGCGCACCAAGGTTTTGCACCAAAGGCTTTTGTCCGGCTTGCAAAATTTGGAGCAGGTGTTTGTCAACGGTCACTTGACCCAAAGGGTGCCGCACAACCTCAATATCAGCTTTAATTTTGTAGAAGGTGAGTCATTGATCATGGGCATCAAAGGTTTGGCAGTCTCTTCTGGGTCGGCTTGTACCTCTGCCAGTTTGGAGCCAAGCTATGTCCTGCGTGCCTTGGGCCGCAGCGATGAACTGGCCCACAGCAGTTTGCGCATCACGATTGGTCGCTACACCACAGAAGAAGAAATCGATTACGCTATTTCTACCATCAAGCACAACGTCAATAAGCTTCGTGAGCTCAGCCCCCTGTGGGAGATGCATCAAGAAGGTATTGATATCAGCACCATTCAATGGGCTGCACACTAAAAATTTGAAAAGGTAACCCCATGGCATACAGCGAAAAGGTCATTGACCATTACGAAAATCCACGAAATGTGGGCTCCTTTGACAAGGGCGATGAATCCGTAGGCACCGGCATGGTCGGAGCACCTGCCTGCGGGGACGTGATGAAGCTGCAAATCAAAGTCAACCCTGAAACCGGGGTGATTGAGGATGCCCGTTTTAAGACTTATGGATGTGGATCCGCCATCGCCTCATCATCGCTGGTCACTGAATGGGTCAAGGGGAAAACATTGGACCAGGCTGCTGCCTTAAAGAACAGCGAAATCGCACAAGAACTGGCCTTGCCCCCCGTCAAAATTCATTGTTCAATTTTGGCCGAGGACGCGATCAAGGCGGCTGTTGAAGATTACAAAAAGAAACACGTCAGCATTGCTTGACATGTATTCCGATTTTTTTGAATTGAGCTAATCAATCATCATGGCTGTTTCTTTGACACCAGCGGCTGCACGCCACGTGAACAAATACTTATCCAAGCGTGGGAAAGGTTTGGGTGTACGACTGGGTGTGAAAACTACCGGCTGTTCTGGCTTGGCTTACAAGCTGGAATACGTGGACGATGTGACACCAGAAGACATCGTGTTTGAGGCGATGGGTGTGAAGATTCTGATTGACCCCAAAAGTTTGGCA
>CAMDJU010000047.1 GCA_945900695.1 Bordetella parapertussis
TGACCTGCGGGATGTCTTTGAACTCTGTGTAATTGCGCCGCTCTTCGCCAAACTCGCCAATCAAAGTGCCCTCTACCGAGTACACGCGCATGGAGAGTTTGGGGCGGTAATCGGCCAGGTCAGAGATGTCGGGCAGCTGGGGATAGGCCATCGCCAGGGCCAGGGCCACCAACAGGGAAACCGACAAAACACCAGCCACGCTCAGGCCAATGGACCACTTGAGAAAGCCCCATACCAAGGCTCCCAATTGGGAGGGGCTGCTGTCGTTGGCGGGTGCCTCGGGGGGGGACTTGCGGTTCATGGGCAACCGCGCCGGTGTGGCCCGCGCGGTGAAACAAAACGCTAATTATAAAAAATACCACCCGGGCGTGAATCGGGTGGTGGGTATTGAAACCAAAAGCATTCATGGTTAGGATGTGGAGAAACATCAGGGGGGAGCACATGGCGTGGGGCAAATCCTTCATGCGCGCTGGGCGTCAAGCCTTGCTTGGGGTCGATTGGGGCGACGACTGCTTGAGCTTGGTCGCCGTGGACGGTCACCCGGCCCAGGGCTGGCGGCTGAGTTTGAGCGAGCAAGAAAACTGGCAAGGTGAGGTCAACCCCAGTGCGGCTTTGGCGCGTGCTTGGCGGCGCAGTGCCAGCCGGGTACGGCGGGTTGCTGTGGCCGTTCCGGACCACAGTGTGTGGCAACAGGTGATGGTGTTGGATGCGCGTTTGCAAGGTGAGGACTTGCATTTTCAAATCGGTTTGCGCTTGCGCGACCAACTGCCCTGGGATATTTCGCAGGTGAGTTGGGACTATGCTGGCCACGACACCCTTGACACACCGCATGCCAATGGCGCGGCGTACGCCGTCTGTGCGGTGCCCTTGAGTGACTTGCAGCCCATGCTGGATTGGGTGCGCGCCGCCGACCTCATGCCGTGGGTGGTGGACGTCCAAGCCCAGGCGTTGCAGCGCTGGAGTGAACATGCACAACGTTTGGTGCCGGGTCGCGCCCATGCACCAGCCAGCCCATTGGCGATGGGGCTGGCATTGCGCCGGTTTGTGGCATGAGCCCCATCAACTTATTGCCCCAACGAGAGCGCCTGTGGCAGCGCCAGAGGCGCTGGTGGCGCCAACGCTGGTCTTGGACCTTGGGTATTTCCTTGGCGGTATGGGCCAGCTTGGCAGGGGTGCTGGTTTGGCGCTACCAACATTGGGTGGACGCCAACGCGCAGGTGCAGGCCCAAATCGATGCGCAAGCGCCCCTGCGCGCACAGCAGCAGCGCTTGCTGCAAGCGCAACAACAATGGCAAGACGCGTTGCAAGGCACTGAGCGCAACCCAGTGGCCATGCAGGAGCCTTGGCGCAGTTGGCAAGCCCTGGCCCAAATGGCCGCGCCCCAGGTGCATTGGGAGCGATGGGTTTGGGATGGCCAGACCATCACCGCATCGGGTCAGGTGTTGCAAGCTGCTGTGGCCACCCAATTACAGGCCCAATGGCAACAACACCTGGGGCCTGGCATGGTGGTGCAGGCCCTGTCCTTGAAAGCTGAGCTCACCCGCGACCCGCAGGGGGTGGCAGACCACTGGTGGCATGGGGAGTGGCGTTGGCGCAGCCCAGCCGCAGGCGAGGACAAAAAGGCCCAAGCCCCCGCACCGGGAGGTGCCGCACCCTTGCCTGGGCCACCCAATGCGAAGGAGGGTCTCCAGCGATGAACAACCCGCCAGAGCGTCTTGCGTGGCCCCAGCGCTTGTCGGCATTCAAATGGGACACCCCTTGGGCTTGGCCCTTGACCCAACAAGTGGGTGCGCTCACGTTTCTGGTGCTGGTGTTGTTGATGGCCTGTGTGGCCTCGCTGTCGCCTTGGTGGGGGTCCTTGCATGCCTTGCAACAAAGCCATCAAAGTTTGTCCGCCCAATTTGAAGCCGGCCAACAGAAGTTGCGCGATTTGCCCGATTTGGAGCAGCGCGTTCAGGCCTTGCGCGACGCACATGAACTCCGCCTCCGCGACAGCGCTGTGGCCCCATCTTCGTGGATGCACCCGGTGGCTTGGACGCCTGTGCCAGCGCTGACGGGTGCCAGCGTTGCCCCGCGCTGGCGCGGTCAAACACAAGGCCAGGCCAGCGAGGTGGCCCTGGTTTTGGCCCAAATCGCCGCTACCAACGCCGCATTGCAGGTTGAATTGACGCGCACCGCTCAAGCCGGTCAGTGGCGGTTGACGTGGGAGGTGGCGGGTGCAGAACCGCCCTTGGGCAGCCGCATTGAGCCCAACAACCCCAGCAAGTGGTTCCCATTGCTTGACGACGCGCCCATGCGCGCCCATTGGCGTGCACAGTTGTTGGCGCAACCCGGGCGCGTGCAATGGTTGTTGCCACAACTCAGCCGTCCCGCGGAGGCCTTGGAGTCATTTGAGTTGGGCCAATTGGCCTGGATCGGTTGGTTGGAACAAGGCGATCGGCGCATCGCCCTGGTTCAGGCCGGCACAGAGGTGCATCGGGTGGCCGTGGGCGGGTACATGGGGCGTCAGCATGGCCGTGTCGAGCACATTGGCTTAGACCACCTGGTTTTGCGCGAGGTGATGCGCAACCCCCAAGGCGTTTGGGGTCCCGTCATTGCCCGTTGGCCCGCCGTGGCCCCAGCGGTGGTCAAGGGCTCACCGCCATCATTTGCAGCAAAGGCCCCGCCATGAAAACCTGCCACCCAACCCAGTCCTCCTCACATTTAATTTTTGTCCAAACGCCCGTCGGTGGGGTGCCGTGGTGGCGATCTGCAGGGCGCTGGGTGATGTCGTGGGCCATGTTGGGGGGTGTCCTGGGTGATGCGCTGGCCCAAACGGGCACACCCGAGCAGACTGCGCCTTTCTCCTCCGCACCCAAGGCATCACCGCCAACCGGCGCGGAGAAAGGTTTGCCCTTGTCGATGAACTTTCAAAACATCGAATTGCGCACAGCCTTGCAAGTGATGGCCGACTTCACTGGCTTGAATGTGGTGGTTTCGGACTCGGTCACGGGTCAGGTCACGGTGCGCTTCAAAGACGTGCCCTGGGAATTGGCCTTGGACAGCTTGCTGCAAGCTAAGGGTTTGGCCTATCAACGCCAGGGCTCGGTGTTGTGGGTGGCCACCCAAGCGGAAATCAGCGCCCGCGAAAAGAAAAACCTGGAGGCGCGCCAGGCCATGCAAGCGATCGAGCCGTTGCAAACCCGCGCCTTTGAGCTGAGCTATGCCCGTGCCAACGAGGTGCTGGCCCAGTTGCTGGGCAACACAACTGCGGTGGTGAGCGGCGCCATGCCGTGGGGCCCTTTCGGCTTGCCCCAGAACAACCCAGGCGGTGCTTTGGCCAGCCACAGCGGCAACCCGCGCATCTTGAGCGCCCGCGGCAGTGCCATGGCCGAGCCACGCACCAATCAGTTGTTTGTCACCGATGTGTCGGAGCGCTTGCAGCAAGTGGCCCAGATGCTGGCGCGCATTGATGTGCCGTTGCGCCAAATCATGATCGAAGCGCGCATCGTGGAAGCCACCGATACCTTCAGCAAGGCCTTGGGCGTTCGCTTAGGGGCTATCGACACGGCCGGTGCAGCAACCGGTGTGGGCAACAATTTGGGTGCAGTGATCAACAACGCGCGTGTCCCTGGTGTGGCCACAGCCGCTACCGATGTCAGCGGCAGTTTGGTCAATTTACCGGCAGCGGCCATCGGTGGGGTGGGGGCGGCGACGGTGGCGGTATCCATCTATGACGCGTCCAAGACGCGCTTGCTGGGCTTGGAAATTTCCGCCCTGGAGTCCGATGGCCAGGGCAAAGTGGTGTCCAGTCCCCGGGTGGTCACGGCCAACCAAACCAAGGCCATCATCGAACAAGGCACCGAGTTGCCCTACCAAACCGCCACCAGCAGCGGGGCGACATCGATCGCCTTTCGCAAGGCCAACCTCAAGTTGGAAGTCACACCCCACATCACTCCGAATGGCGGCATCATTTTGGATTTGGACATCAGCAAAGACAGCGTGGGCCAGGCCACCGCCGCTGGCTTTGCCATCGACACCAAGCACATCAACACCCAGGTGTTGGTGGAAGATGGGGGCACGGTGGTGATTGGTGGCATTTACGAGCTCAACGAGACCAATGGCCGCAACAAGGTGCCCTTTCTGGCCGATATTCCAGGCCTGGGGTGGCTGTTTCAAAACAGTTTGCGCGCCACCAGAAAGCAGGAGTTGATGGTGTTCATAAGCCCTAAAATGGTTCACTCCAGTGCACCTGCACGCTGAGAAAGCATCTTTTGTTGGTTTTGGTTGGTCTGCCAGGTTCTGGTAAATCCACGGTGGGCCGTCAACTCGCCCGCCGACTCGATATCCCTTTTTTGGACTCGGATCACGCGATCGAGCAGCGTTTGGGCTGCTCCATCCGCAAATATTTTGAGCGCCAGGGGGAGGAGCGTTTTCGTGATGTTGAAACCGAGGTGTTGGCCCAACTGGTGCAGCAAGCCCATGGGGTGCTGTCCACCGGCGGCGGCTCGGTGTTGCGGGAACAAAACCGCGATTTGTTGCGCCAAAGTGGTCAGGTGTTTTACCTCTACGCCAGCCCGCAAGAAGTGTTTCGCCGCTTGCGCCACGACCGCAATCGCCCCTTGCTGCAAGTGGCCGACCCCTTGAAGCGACTGCAAGACTTGTTCACCTTGCGCGACCCGCTGTACCGCGCCGCAGCGCACCATGTGATTGAAAGCCCCAAGCCGTCTGTCGGGGCGATGGTGCAAGGTGTGCTGCAACACTTGGAGCGTGCGCCCGAAATGGCCCCTGCCAATGGGGCGCATCCCACCCCACCGCTGGCGCCGCCCACGTCGCCCCCTCACTGAGCATTTGCCATGGCCCACACCCCTGTCGAGACTGTCCACATCCATTTGGGGGATCGCAGTTACCCCATCCTCATCGGCGCGGGTTTGTTGTCTGCGCCCAGCACTTGGGCCGACTTGCCCAAAGGCAGCAGCGCGCTCATCGTCACCAACACCACCGTGGCCCCTTTGTACGCGGCGGCGGTACAAGTGGCGTTGGCACCTCACTTTGCGCAGGTGCATGTGCTGGCCTTGCCCGATGGCGAAGCCCACAAAGGTTGGGAAGCATTGAACCAAATTTTCGATCTGTTGTTGGCCCAAGCCTGTGACCGGCGCACCGTGCTGGTGGCCTTGGGTGGCGGCGTGGTGGGCGACATGACCGGGTTTGCCGCCGCTTGCTACATGCGGGGCGTGCCCTTTGTGCAAGTGCCCACCACCTTGTTGGCCCAAGTGGATTCTTCGGTGGGTGGCAAAACCGCCATCAACCACCCCTTGGGCAAGAACATGATTGGCGCTTTTTACCAACCCGAGCGGGTGATCTGCGACTTGCACACCTTGCAAAGCCTGCCTGGCCGCGAACTCAGCGCTGGTTTGGCCGAGGTCATCAAATACGGGCCGATCGCCGACATGGCCTTTTTGGACTGGATTGAAGCCCACCTGGGCGATTTATTGGCCCGCGACCCGGCCGCCTTGGCCTGGGCCGTGCAGCGCAGTTGCCAAATCAAAGCCGATGTGGTGGGCCAAGACGAGCGCGAAGGGGGCTTGCGCGCCATCCTCAATTTTGGTCACACCTTTGGCCATGCCATCGAAGCCGGCTTGGGTTTTGGCGAATGGTTGCATGGCGAGGCCGTGGGTTGTGGCATGGTGATGGCGGCCAACTTGTCTGAGCGCTTGGGCTTGGTGGATGCGGCCTTTGTGCAGCGCCTGACCCGCGTCATTGACCGCGCGGGCTTGCCCACCGTGGGGCCTGCATTGGGTGTGGACACCTACATGCACCACATGCGGGTGGACAAAAAAGCCCAGGCCGGTGACATCCGCTTCGTACTGATCAACGGGCCGGGTCACGCTGTGGTGCGCGGCGCACCCGATGCCTTGGTGGCTGACGTGTTGCAGGCGTGTTGCACCGCATGAGCTTGTTGGCCGTGCCCTTGCCGGAGGTGATGGATGGAGCGGCGCCATTGGCAGGTGGCGAACACAAAGCCCCCGCGCTCAGCGACCTGGCCTGTCACCCGGCGCTGAGCCGGGGCCGGCTTCACCCCCAGCCCGACGCGCCCACCCGCAACGCCTTTCAGCGCGACCGCGACCGCATCGTGCACTCCACCGCCTTTCGCCGCTTGGTCTACAAAACCCAGGTTTTTTTGAACCACGAAGGCGACTTGTTTCGCACCCGCATGACCCATTCGCTGGAAGTCGCGCAACTGGCGCGCTCGCTGGCGCGGGCCTTGGGTTTGCACGAGGATTTGGTGGAAGCGATTGCCTTGGCACATGACCTCGGGCACACCCCGTTTGGCCATGCGGGTCAAGACGCGCTGCACGACTGCATGGCCGAACACGGCGGCTTTGAGCACAACTTGCAAAGCCTGCGGGTGGTCGACCGGTTGGAGGCGCGCTACCCCGACTTTGACGGACTCAACCTGTGTTTTGAAACCCGCGAAGGCATCCTCAAGCATTGCTCGCTGCACAACGCCCAAGCCATCGAACGCGAAGAGCCTGGCGGCGTGGGCGCGCGCTTTTTGAACCGCACCCAACCCAGCTTGGAAGCGCAACTGTGCAACCTGGCCGATGAGGTGGCCTACAACGCCCACGACATCGATGACGGTGTGCGCTCAGGCTTGATCAGCCTGGAACAGTTGCAAGCGGTGCCCTTGTTTGATGTTTATCGACAGGCGGTGCAGCGTGAATACCCTTCGCTCTCGCCCAGGCGTTTGCTGTATGAATCAATCCGACGCATGCTCAGCGACCAGGTGTATGACGTGATGGCGCACACCCATGCTGCCATGCAAACGGTGGCGCAGCGCAGTGCGGATGGCGTGCGCCTGTCCCCCCCGGTGGTGGGCTTTGGCGCAGACATGCGCGAGCGCTCTTTGGCTTTGAAGCAGTTTTTGTTTCACAACCTGTATCGCCACCCGCAGGTGATGGCCACCACCGACTGGGCGCGCAGCGTGGTGGGCGAGTTGTTTCAGGTCTACCTCGATCGCCCCCAAGAAATGCCCCCCGAGCACCGCCAGCGGCCCAATCGCGCACGGGCGGTGGCTGACTACATCGCCGGCATGACCGACCGCTTTGCCGCCCGCGAACATGCACGTTTGTGCCCCGCTTCAACCACGGCCTTGAACCATCCAATGGCGAGGCATTGGCCATGAACGCGACCGTCCCGTCCAAGGGCTTGAGCCCGGCCACGGTGGTGATCTGGGCTGGCATCAGTGCGGCTTTGCACGTGGGCAAAATCCCGCCCGCCATTCCGCTGCTGCACCACGAATTGGGCATGAGCCTGATGCAGGCGGGCTTGATGTTGTCGATGGTGCAGTTCGCCGGCATGTTGTTGGGCTTGGTGGTGGGATTGAGCGCCGACCACTGGGGCCTGCGCAAGTGCATGCTGATGGGTTTGAGCCTGATGTTTTTTTCCAGTTGCCTCGGTGGTTTGGCCCCCGACGCCATCACCTTGCTGGTGCTGCGAGGGGTGGAAGGTCTGGGTTTTTTGCTGGTGGTCACGCCTGCGCCGGGCTTGATCCGGCAAAACGTTGCACCCGCGGAGCTGAACGCCCGCATGGGCGGTTGGGGCACTTATATGTCGTTTGGCAGTGCTTTGGGTTTGTTGCTTGGGCCCATCATCATGGGTTTGTGGAGCTGGACCACCTGGTGGATGTTTGCCGGCGGTGTGTCCTTTTTGGCTTGGCTGGCTGTATGGGTGGTGGTGCCTCGGCCGGTGTCACGACCCACCCCATTGGCCCCACAGGAAACGCTGGCCGCGGTGGCCGGTTGGCGCGACCGCTTGGGGCGCACCCTCACCACCCCGGGGCCGTGGCTCATTGCGCTTGCCTTTGCGGTCTACACGGGTCAGTGGATGTCGGTGATTGGGTTTTTGCCCACCATCTACACCCAAAACCAAATTTCTTGGGGCATGACGGGCGTGCTCACCGCGCTGGTGGCTTTGGTGAATTTTTCGGGCAATTGGATGTCTGGTCGTTTGCTGCAAAGCGGTTGGAGTGCGCGCCAAACCATGGCCACAGGCTATGTGGTCATGGGCCTGGGCGCGGTCGGTGCCTTTTTGGATTGGGGCGGCTTTCAATTGCCTTTTGCGGCCCGCTATGCCTGCGTGGTTTTGTTCTCGGCGGTGGGCGGATTGATACCCGGCACCTTGTTCGCCTGCGCGGTGCGGCTGGCCCCCAGCGAGGACACTGTTTCCACCACGGTGGGTTGGATGCAGCAATGGTCGGCCACCGGCCAATTCTTTGGTCCCTTGGCGGTGGCCTGGTTGGCCGGTGCCGTGGGCGGCTGGCAATGGACCTGGGTGGTCACGCTCAGCATGGCCACGATGGGTTTGCTGCTGGCGCTGCGCATCCAACAAGCGCTGGCGCGAAAAACCTTGGCTGCGCAGCCCCATGCTTGATCCAGCGGATACCGAGCGCATCGCCATTGAAGACACCCAATGGTGGCTGTCTCGCGCCGTGGTGGGCTTGAACCTGTGCCCGTTTGCCAAAGCGGTGATGGCCAAAGGGCAGGTGCGCTATGTGGTGACCGAACTCACCGAGCCCGAGCAGATCTTGTTGCTGCTCAAAACCGAGATGCAAACCTTGGTGGATGCCGAACCCGACACGCTGGATACCACTTTGTTGATTGCGCCCTACCTGCTGCCCGACTTCTTGGACTTCAATGAATTTTTGTTCGACTGCGAAGCGCTGCTGCAAGACCTGGATTTGGAGGGTGTTCTGCAAATCGCCGACTTCCACCCCGGTTACCAGTTCGCAGGTTCCGCGCCCGATGACGTGGAAAACCGCACCAACCAGTCGCCTTACCCCACGCTGCATTTGCTGCGCGAGGACAGCGTGAGTCGCGCTGTTGAGGCCTTTCCCGATGCAGCCCTGATTTATGAGCGCAACACCGCCTTGCTGCGTGAGATGGGCGTGGCGGGTTGGCAAGCTTTGGGGCTGCAAGCGAGGTTGTATGGGAAGTTGGATTCGGGCGGCGACGGCCCCATTGCATAAGCAGCACCGTCACGCGCAAGCGCGTCGCGGCTTGACTTCAATGCAAGGCATGAATCACTCAAAAATGAAATAACCATGTATTTTCTCTATGCATCAATTAAAATACATGAATGTATCAGCGTCAATTCCAGCAAAAGCTCACCCAGCTCTTAAGGCAGTTTCCTGCTGTAGGGTTGCTGGGGCCGCGTCAGGTGGGCAAAACCACATTGGCTTTTGTCCAAAAAACGCTTTATCCCGACGCGCTTTATTTGGACCTTGAGCTGCCTTCCGCGCAAAGGCAACTGGATGACCCGGAAGCTTTTTTGATGGCCCATGCGCAACAGTTGGTCATCTTGGACGAGGTGCAGCGCATGCCCGAGTTGTTTGGCATTTTGCGCGGCGTCATTGACCAGCGACGCCGGATGGGGCAAGCCAGCGGGCAGTTCTTGTTGCTGGGTTCGGCCACCGGTGTGTTGATGCAACAGTCCAGTGAAAGCTTGGCCGGGCGGGTGGCTTATGTGGAGCTGCCGCCGCTTCTGGCATTCGAAATTTTCACCGATCTTCCCACTGTTGCAGACCTCAATGCCCTGTGGGTTCGTGGCGGTTTCCCCATGTCCTGGTTGGCCCCAACCGATGCAGACAGCATGACTTGGCGTGAAGCGTTTATTGCCACCTATTTGGAAAAAGACATTCCAGCGCTGGGGCCTCGAATACCTTCCACCACCCTGCGGCGCTTGTGGACCATGTTGGCGCATCACCAAGGCGAGCTGTTGGATCTGTCCAAACTCGCAGCTGCTTTGGCCATCAGCGGTCAAACCGTCAGCCGGTACATCGACTTGTTGTGCGATTTGATGCTGGTGCGCCGCTTGCCCGCCTGGCACGGCAATGTGAGCAAGCGTTTGATTCGCTCACCCAAGGTGTATGTGCGAGACAGTGGTGTGGTGCATGCCTTGTTGGGCTTGTCAACCTTGGACGCTTTGCTGGGCCACCCCGTGGCGGGTTCAAGTTGGGAGGGCTTTGTGATGGAGCAGTTGATCAACGCAGCGCCACAGGCAGAGGTCAGTTTTTACCGAACCAGCAACGGTGCCGAGGCGGACTTGGTGTTGACGTTTCGGAACCAGCAAACCTGGGTCATCGAAATCAAGCGTTCCAGCGCGCCCACTTTATCGAGGGGCTTTTATCAAGCGGCCACAGACCTGAGGGCCGTGCGAAAACTGTTGGTCGCGCCTGTAGCGCAAACCTATCCTTTAAAAGAAGGCATTCAGGTGGTGGATGTGATGACGGCTATTCGCTGGGTGACGGAACAAGAAGAAAACCATGGTTAAAACAAAACACACATTTCCCCCCAAATTCCAAGATCCCAGCCATCAACTCGACCTGCACCCTGGCCAGTCCATCGAGTTGCTCAAGGCCCTGCACATCCTCACGCGCGAGGGCAAGATCAACCAGGATTCGCGGCGCAAGTTAAAGCAGGTCAAGCACCTGTTTCAGTTCATTGAAAAGCCGTTGATGGCCATGCTGACCGAGCGCTTGGCGCAAGGCAGCAACGCGCCCATCGTGCTGGCCGATCACGGCGCAGGCAAGTCGTATTTGGGTTTCATGATCCACGACTGGTTTTTCAAACCCCAACAATTGATGCACGGTCGCTCGGTGGGAAAGGTGATTGGCATTGAAAGCCGTGCAGAGTTGGTGGCGGCCTCCCAGCAGATCGCGAAACAACTGGGTTTCGAGCCGGGCATGCAGTTCATCCATGCCAGTGTGAGCCAAGCCACCGCTGATCAGCGCCTGCCCGACAGCGTGGATATGGTCACCGCGCTGCACGCTTGCGACACCGCCACCGACGACGCCATTGCCTTTGGTTTGGCCAAACACGCGCAGTACATGGCTTTGGTGCCGTGTTGCCAAGCTGAGGTGGCCGCCTGCCTGCGCCAAGACAAAGCCCTGCAACTGGCACGCACCCCATTGGCCGAGTTGTGGCGCCACCCATTGCACACCCGCGAGATGGGCAGCCAAATCACCAATGTGATGAGGTGCCTGTATTTGGAGTCACAGGGTTACCAAGTCACTGTCACCGAGTTGGTGGGGTGGGAGCACAGCATGAAAAACGAGCTGATCTTGGCGCAACACACGGGACAAAAAACACACAGCGCCAGGGAGCGTTTGCAGGCTTTGTTGGGTCAGTTGGGCTTACAAGCCTGGGGGGAACAGCGGTTTCCTTTGCGCCAAGGCTGAGTCTGGCTAAGGCGGGTTGACCCCTCATGCGGGTTCACACCATCAAGTCAACGGACATCCCTTTGACAGGAAATGGGTTGATAAACGCTCCCAAGGGGTGGCGCTTGGGGGCGGGTTTTGAGCTGCCAGGTGACGATGAAGCATTTTGGTTCGTGGTGCGCTGGCGATAAAGCCCTGCTGGCCAACGCGGGTCGGGCAAAACTTCCCAACCTTCGTCCAGTTCAGTGACGTTCGGTGTGGCTGTTTGACCAAAAAAGCGGTAATTCATGCATTAAATATAATACCAAAGTTAAATAAAGTCAATAAAAATACCATTTTTAGTGCAAAAAGATTTAAAAATGCACCTGCAAAGCGATCTGACCCCATTTAAATGGGGTCAGATTCCAATTAATATGACGACATGGCCCGCTTACCTCGTTTGACCGTGACTGGTTACCCCCACCATGTGATCTTGCGGGGAAACAATCGCCAAGCCATTTTTGCTTCGCAGGTCGATCGCCTGCGCATGCTGGACTTGCTCGCGCACCACAGTGCAGAAAACTCAGTGCAAGTGCACGCTTACGTATTGATGGACAACCACCTTCACCTGTTGGTCACGCCACAAAAAGACGGTGGTTTGCCCGCCATGATGCAAGGGGTGGGACGGAGTTACGTCAGGGCGTTCAATGACGCGCAAGGCCGCACTGGCACCCTTTGGGAGGGGCGCTACCGATCGTCGGTGATCCAAAGTGAGCGCTATTTGCTCGCATGCATGGTCTATATCGACCTCAACCCAGTTCGCGCTGGGATGGTGGCGCAGGCGGTCGATCACCCTTGGTCCAGCCATGCCCATTACCTGGGCCGGCGGGTGGACAGTTTGATCACGCCCCATCCTTTGTTTTGGGCGTTGGGCAACACCCCTTTTGAGCGCGAGGCCGCTTACGCCGAATTGGTGCAAGCTGGCTTGGGAGCGAACCAACAAGGCGCATTGACCGATGCGGCGCTCAAAGGTTGGGCATTGGGCGAGACTGACTTCATGGCTGAATTGCAAGAAAAAACGACCCGTCGTCCCCAAAAGGCCAAAGTTGGTAGACCGCCGTTGACTGTGCAGACCGACGATTTGGCGTAGATTATGAAAAAGTCCAATAAAAGTCATTGATCTTGTTTAATTTTCAATCTGTCCCTAGTTAATTGAGTCAAGTTGAATTGTGAAATAAATTGGAATCTGACCCCAATTAATTTGCTTGGCATTGATGTTGCGCTGGACTAAGATTCACGTCCTTTTGAAGTTGAACTGCCAAGGAACGCGCCATGTCTCAGGCCTCGAACCCGTTTGATCCCCGCTCTTTTACCGAGGGTTTGTACCAGCCCTCCCAAGAACACGACGCCTGTGGCGTGGGTTTTGTGGCGCACATCAAGGGGGCGAAAACCCATGCCATCGTCAGCCAAGCGCTGAAGATTTTGGAAAACCTGGACCACCGTGGCGCGGTGGGTGCCGACAAATTGATGGGTGACGGTGCGGGCATCTTGATCCAGCTGCCTGACGCGCTGTACCGCGCCGACATGGCGGCCCGAGGCGTGGCCTTGCCCGCGTTTGGTGAATACGGCGTGGGCATGGTGTTTTTGCCCAAAGAACATGCTTCGCGTTTGGCTTGCGAGCAAGAGTTGGAACGCGCGATTCGCGCTGAAGGCCAAGTGCTGTTGGGCTGGCGCGATGTGCCGGTGAATCTTGAGATGCCCATGTCGCCCACGGTGCGTGCCAAAGAGCCTGTCATCCGTCAAGTCTTCATCGGGCGCGGCAACGACGTCATTGTGCAAGACGCCTTGGAGCGCAAACTCTACGTCATCCGCAAAACCGCCAGCGCGGCCATCTCGCACCTGAACCTGAAGCACGGCAAAGAGTATTACGTGCCCAGCATGTCGAGTCGCACCATCATTTACAAAGGCTTGCTGCTGGCCGACCAAGTGGGCACCTATTTCAAAGACCTGCAAGACGAGCGCTGCGTCTCGGCTTTGGGCTTGGTGCACCAGCGCTTTTCCACCAACACCTTCCCCGAGTGGCCGCTGGCCCACCCCTACCGCTATGTGGCGCACAACGGCGAGATCAACACCGTCAA